>JAHEMB010000518.1 GCA_024643915.1 Rhodothermaceae bacterium
CGTGGCGGCTCTCCTGCCCTGCGCCTGGGGCTACGCCTACGTCGGCCAGAAACTCGCCGAAGGCAACCCGCCAGCCGATCAGCGCTACGCCGACTGGATCGCCCAGTACGCCTCCGACGAATTCGCCGAGGCGGCCGACTGGCTGAAGGCCGAAATGAACCGCCTGGCTGAGGGGGCAACTCCGTCAAAAAAAGGGCGGCTGAAGGAGCTTTTCGTGCTCTCCAGCCGCTACGAGTGGCAGTTCTGGGAGATGTGCTGGCAGGGCGAACGCTGGCCGGTGTGAGGCCGCGCTAGGCGTCGGGCAGCTTGAAGGTGATGGGTAGAGTCAGCTTCACCGGCACGGCCTGGCCGTCTTTCTGCGCGGGCGTGAAGGTGAGGCGGCTGACGGCGCGGACGGCCTCCTCGTCGGTGCCGGCGCCCAGCCCTTTAGTCACGGTCGGGTTGACGACGTTGCCCTCAGCATCGACGGTGAACTCCACCACCACTTTTCCCTGGAGGCCGGCCTTCTTGGCAAGGTCGGGGTATTTCAGGTCGGCGTGCAGGGCTTCGAAGCCGCCGATGGGCCGGGGCATTTCGTCCACGTCCTCCACGGGGGCCGGTGCCGCGGCGGGTTGGACGCGGGCGTCGGTGGTGGGCTGCGGTGCGGCGTCGGGGAGCTTGAAGGTGAAGGGGAGCGTGAGGCGTACCGGCACGGCCTGCCCGTCCTGGCGGCCCGGCTTGAACTTCATCGTCTTGGCTACGCGCAGCGCCTCCTCGTCGAGGCCGGCGCCGAGCCCTTTCGTCACTTCGGCGGCCGCCACGTCGCCCTGCTCGTTTACCACGAGTTGCACGAGCACGCGGCCCTCAATCCCTGCCTCTTTGGCGACGTCGGGGTAGCGCAGACTCTGTTGGAGCCGGGCGAAGCCTTCTTCGTTGCTCGGCATCAGTTGCGGCATCTCCTCGGCCTCAGTGTAGGCTTCTTCGAAGAGCGCCTGCGTCTCCGCCGGCTTTTCTTTCTCTTGCATGAGATCGGTACAGGCCACGGCGAAAAGGCTCAGAGCCATTAAGAGGCCGGCCACGGCCAGGCTGAGGATTTTCGGATCGGTGGTATGCGTCGACAGGGTTTTCATGGCGAGGATTCTTGTCTTCAGGTGGTTGGTGGAAGCGGCCATGCTGAGGGCGAGCCGGGGGGCGCGGTGCGTCGGCAGGGCGAAGCTGTAGAGGAGGAGGGCATACTCGCGACGGCTCACGCGCGGCTGGGCCAGCACCTCGGCGTCACAGGCCATCTCGCGGTAGTGGCTGAGGCCACGCCGCAGGAGGGCCACCGCCGGGTGTGCGAAAAAGATCGCCCCAACGATCTGCTCGATCCATTGCCACAGAAAATCGTGGCGGCGGATGTGGATGAGTTCGTGCGTGAGCGTCATCCGCAGGCGCTCCGGGTCGTCGGCGAGGCCGGGGGGGAGGGCGATGCAGGGCCGCCGCCAGCCGAACGTCATGGGCACGTCTACCTGCGGGGTGACGACGACGTGCACGGGCCGCCGCAGAACGAGCTGCCGCGCCAGCACATCCGTTTCGGTTTGAAGCGTGGGCGGATTGTGCCGGGCAACGGCCTTCCGCAGCCGGGCGAGGGCCGTCGCGTGAAGCGCCAGCAGGCCGAGGCGGGCGAGGGCCAGCAGGCCGGCAGCGAGCGTCGCCAGGCCGAGGGCGTGCCGCCACGACCAGGTCGATGCCGGAGCTGCCTCGGCAGGCGAAAGCGTTGGCGCAGGGAGAGCAAACAGGCCGTCGGACACAGCAGCGGGCGGGCGGGCCAGCAGGTTCGCAAAGAAGGTGGAGAGGGCGTCTATTGGGCCACTGAGGAACGAGAAGTCGGCCATGGCGGCGAGGAGCAGACCGAGCGGCAGGGCCAGCAGGAGCGCCAGCCGCGCCTGGTAGTGGACAAGCGGGTGCGCCCGTTTCCACAACCGCAGCATCCCGTCAGTGGGGATCAGCAGAAGAGTCCACGCCAGGAGGGGCAGCCAGAGGACGCCCAGGCTCGTTTCTCCCAGCCGCTCCAGAAAGGGGAGCAACTCACGCATCGTCGTCCTCCATGCTGTCGATGAGGTGGCGGATCTCGGCGCGCTCTGCCTCCGTCAGGTCCTCGAAGCGGACGAGCGTCTGCACGAGGGCGGCGGGCGAGCCTTTGAACACATTCTGCATCACGCCCTGAAGCAGGCTGTGCTGCACTTCCTCGGCGGGGCGGGCGGGCGAGTAGACGTAGGTGGCACCGTCTTTTTCGTAGCGCAGGTAGCCTTTCTCGGCGAGGTTCTTCATCACGGTCATCACCGTGGTGTAGGCCACGTCGCGGTTCGGCAGGATACGCGCCCGCACGTCGGCGACGGTGGCATGGCCCAGCGCCCAGACGTGGTGCAGCACCTCCATCTCCGTCTCCCCCATCTGGGTGAGCGATCTCTTCTTCATGGCAAGCGGGGTCAAATGGGTCAACTATTCTTATAATACTAAGTAAATAGTATTATGTCAACCCCTCTTCTTGCAGAATTTCGTAACCCCCTGTTTCAACGTCTCCTGAATGCTTCGACGAGCGCGACAGCCGGCAGGAGCGCGGCGGCTTCGCGGAGGAGGGCGCGGGCGTTGTGCCGGTTGAGGAGACGCCGCAGGGTGAGGGGGCGGCGTAGCGTGAGAGCGCGGCGGCCCGTCGTTTCTATTGTCAGAAATACCTGGCGTGGGGCGGCGAAGCGGCGCGATGTGAGCGGCCATAGGAGCGGCACGCCTTCGTCTGAGTCGTCCTCTTCGTCGGGGGCGACCTTGCTCAGATAATCGAGCAACACGTGGGACGTGTAGGCGGCGGTGACGAGGCCGAACGTCGCGCCGAAACGCTTGCCGGGCGTCAGCAGGCCGGCGGCGGCGCCGCAGAGGAGGGCCGCGCCCAGGCTGTGCGAGGGACCGCCATGAGCCCGCCCCCCCTCGCCTGTAGCAAAGCCTACGAGGTAGTCGAGGTCGGGCAGGTTGGCGGCGGTAAGGGTCTGCACGGTGCCGGTGCGGCTACCCGGCGCCATCAGCCGCGCGAGGGCGTACCCGGCAAGCGTGTGTCCGAGAGGGGAAGGCATGGGTGCTGCGAGCGGGGCGTAGTGGAAGACTGCCGCGTTATACTTCGAGTGAGCAGGGTGTTATGAATCGACGAAGCGACGAGTGCCTGCCCTTTAGCCTATCTTCGATTCCTCGATTCCTCGATTCCTCGATTCCTCGATTCCTCGATTCCTCGATTCCTCGATTCCTCGATTCCTCGATTCCTCGATTCCTCGATTCCTGAAGCGCAGCTATTGCGTGGAGGAGGGGAAGGCGACGGGTTCGTTGCCCAGGCCGCGCTGCTGCATGAGGGCTTCAATTTCTTCGACCGTGCGCGGGGCGCCTCTCGACATCACAAGGGGGTCGGCGTCGGTGACGAGCACATCGTCCTCAATCCGTACGCCGATGTTCCACCACTTGGGATCGACATCGGGCGAGGGGGCGATGTAGATGCCGGGCTCCACCGTGATGACGGTGCCGGGGGTGAGCGGGCCGCCGGTGCCCACGTCGTGCACGTAGAGGCCGAGGTAATGGCTGGTGCCGTGCATGAAGAACCGGCGCGAGTCGCTGGCGTCGTCGATGAGGCCGAGTCCGCGCAGGCCCTCGGCGATGACCTGGGAGGCGGCCTGTCCCGGCGCGTTGAACGGATTGCCGTCTCGCGTGGCCTCGATACCGGCTTGCTGGGCCCGCAGCACGATCTCATAGATCGCTTTCTCT
>JAHEMB010000519.1 GCA_024643915.1 Rhodothermaceae bacterium
GGCCTTCACGATGATATTACGCCCCGTGGCCTAAAAAAGAAGGGGCGAGCCCTGCATCGGACCCGCCCCCTGCATCTCTGCTTGATGGGCAACGGTTATTTCAGCAGCAGGGCGCGCTGCGTGGCCGCGAAATGTTCACCTATCGCGCGGACGAGGTAGAGTCCACTCGGCAGGCCGCTGCCGGCGAGGCGGAAACGGTAGGCGTAGTCAGCCTCCATCGCCCCCTCGTGCAGCAGGCGGACCTCGCGTCCCAGGGCGTCGTAGACGGCCACCCGCACCGTCTGTGCCTGCGCTAGGGCGAGGGTGAAGCCCGCCTCCGGGTTGAACGGGTTCGGATAGACCGGGGAGAGCGCGTGCGTGCCCGGCACCTCTACTGCCACCTCGATCTCCGGGCTGTAGGTGAACGCACCGTCGAAATCGACCTGTTTGAGTCGGAAGGTGTGGCGGCCTGGCGCAACGCCTTCGAGGAGATAGCTGTAGTCCTGCGCTTCGAGCGTGGTGCCCGCTCCGGCGACGAAGCCGCGCACGTCCCAGGCCGTGTTACCGCCCGTCGCTGTGCCGCTCCGCTGTTGCACCTCGAAGCCCGCGTTGTTCGTCTCCGAGGCCGTCTCCCAGTGCAGGCGCACCGCGCCGCCGTCCTGCTGCGCCCCGAAAGCGACCAACTCCACAGGCAGGCTCGCCGTGGGATTGTAGACGTACGTGGCGGTATTGTTGGAGGTGTCGTCGCAGATGATCTGACTGGGGTCAGCGCAAGCATTTCCGTGCTTCTGCGACGCGACGGGTGGCGTCGAGTTTTCATCGTGAAAAGCGCGCACTTCGTAAGTCAGGCTGGTGTTACAGGCCGCGCTATGCACCAATGTAAACGTTGCCGTGACGGAGGAGAAGGCCGGGATCGCACTCAGATCGATGACGGCCTTGGACGGTGTGGGCGGTAGCGCCGCCTGAAATGAGACGGTAGCGGCTGCGTCGGAAATGTTGGGCGGAAAGGCTGAGAATGTTATCGAAGGGGTCGGGGGAATGGCAAAGGGATTGATCTGCACATTGAGGGGAAGGCAGGGATCTGGGGGGACGGCAAAGGGATTGACCTCAGGCGGGAATAGCGCCTCGGCGATGGGGTTGGGGGCCTCGTCCGGCCCGTCATTGGTCAGCGTCGCTACGAAATCGTACTTGACGGCGGGGACGCTGTTGTACGTCGTAACCGTTTCCGTTACGTTGAGGTCAACCTTGAGGTCAGCAGTGTCTTGAGCCCGGCTCGTAAGCGGCAGGCTGAAAAACAGGGCGAGGAGCGCGATGCCGAGCGGCCTCAGGGAGGAATGCCGGCGCTCATGGTAGCACTTCGTGTACATAGAATTACCCCTCCAGGGGAGACTAAGGGAGAAGAAACGCGGCGTGCCGGACGGCTACCCGGAATAGGCATCACACCTGGCCGCCTACTACAGAGAAAGCGCAGAGTGCGTCGCTATAATGTGATTGGAGCCGACGCCTCCGTTTCTGGAGCGCGAATCTAAAAACAGGGAAGGGAACTGCCAAACGTTTTGTTTGTGAACTTATCGCGGAGGCTTCGTCGGTGTCCTCCCCATTCTCTGCCCCTGCTGACGGCCATTCTCCTGCAAGAGGGCGTTACGCGGCAGAGAAGTCGTGCGCGTGAACAGCCTCGGCGCGCGCCTGCTCCTCGCGCGTGTACCGGGCGGCCTCGGAGGCGGCGACGGCGTCGCGCAACTCCTCCGCGTTTTTCGCACCGCTCAGGACGAGCGAGACGTGCGGGTTGTCCAGCACCCAGCGCAGGGCGGCCTGCGGCATGCTCCGGACATCGCCGCGCACGAGGAAAGCGAGTTGCTCGACATAGCCTACCCGGTCTTCGATCTCCTGACGGCTGTAGCGAGCATTCAAGGTGCCGGCGGGAAAAACCGTGTCTCGGGTGACGGCGCCGGAGAGGAAGCCGTTTGCGAGGGACTCGCGCGCCATGATGCCGATGCCCTGCTCCTCCAGGTCGCGGATAAGCCTTGCGGCTTCCCTATTCATCAGGCTGTAGACGACCTGCACCACGTCGATCTTGCGCGCCGACGCCCAGTCCCGCGCCATCTGCTGCGTATCAGCGAACATCGAGATCGAATGGCCGATGAAGCGGACCTTGCCCTCTTTTTTGAGGTCGGCCAGGGCCTGCCACACGTCGTCGTGGATGTCGTCGGGGCTGAAGGGGGAATGGAAGAAGAGCACATCGAGGTGGTCGCGCCCGAGCCGCCGGAGGCTCGCCTCGACCGAACGGCGGGCGCGGCGGGCGTGGAAATGCGGCGCGGCCTGCTCCGTAGCGTTCCGCCCGAACTTACTGGAGATCAGCACGTCGGCGTGGCGCGGGCCGAGCGCCCGGCCCAGCACCTCCTCCGCGATCCCGTCGCGCTCCGGGCTGCCATAGCGGGGTGCCGTGTCGAAGAAGTTGATGCCGGCGTCGAGGGCGGTGTAGATAGTTCGATGGGCCTCGGCCTCGGCTACGTCTCCGTAGACCTGGGAGGCAAAGGCCCAGGTGCCCAGGCCGATTTCGCTGCAACGCAGGCCCGTGCGGCCCAGGGTGCGATACTTCATGGCGTGTGTTGGGTTAGAAGGTCTTGGATGCGAGGGAGGGCGCGTTCAACGAAAAGCGCCAGCATGGCCGCGCCTGCCTCCGCCGTGGCCGGGCGCGGATCATCGCCCCAGATGCCGTCCTTCTCCAGTGTCAGCACGCGCTCCGGCGGCAGCAGGGAGAGGTCAACGGGGCGAGGGTCGAACAACATCTGGAGGGCGGTCTCACCGAAGGCCGCGTGGTTCGACGGATGGACGTCCTGGATCGGCGCAAAGGCCGGCATCATCCAGACGCCTGTCTCGGGGTGCTGCTTCGAGAACGCGTCGGCGGCGGCTTGCAGGGCGGCTGTTTGGCCTTCGCCGCAGTGCCCGGTGATCAGGATAATTACGCGGTAGCCCTCGTCGGCGAGTTGTTCGAGGAACTCCCGGCCCAAGCGCCGCACGGTTTCGGCGCTGTGTTCGAGCGTATGCCCGAAGCCTTTGTACGGTTTGATGGTGTCGGTGCCAATATACACCGGAGGCAGCACGACGCCGCCCGTCCGGCGCGCGAGGGCTTTGCAGAGCCCGTGCGCGAGCATGCCGTCGAGGCCGATAGGGTTGTGGTAGCTGTGCCACTCCAGGGCGCCCCAGGGTAGATAAGCGAGCGGCGTCCGGCTCCGTATAGCCTCGATCTGCGCCGGTCTCAACTGCTCGTATGGCCCCCAGGGTTGCTCTTCGGGAACGGGCGTGTTTTCGTGTGACATCGCTCTTTGGACAGGTCAGGAAAAAGAGAGGGGTGAGGAGGGAGGAGAGAAACAAGCGATTCTTCACCTCTCTCTTGTCGAGGCCTGGAGCAAGCCAACGACCTCGTCAGCGCAACCCCACGAGAGGGTGAAGCCTGCGCCGCCGTGCCCGTAATTGTGGAGGACGAGGCCACCCGGCGTTTCTTCGGCTTCGAGCCGCACCGATGCCCGTGCTGGGCGCAAGCCTACCTTCACCTCCAACACCTCGGCGTCTTCGAGGCACGGTTCCAGTTGCCGGGAGTGACGGAGGATGGTTTCGGTGATGTCGGATTGTGGTTTCAAGTCCCAGACATTTGCCTCCGCCGTGCCGCCGAGGATGCAGTCGTCGTGGCGTGGGAAGATGTAGGTCATGGCGAGTGGGCCGTGCTCCTCGATGATACAGGTGGTGAGGCCGGGATTCGTCACACGCACCACC
>JAHEMB010000018.1 GCA_024643915.1 Rhodothermaceae bacterium
CGCGGTGGAGGCGCTCGACTTCTTCTTCAGCCTGCTTCTTTTCGGTGATGTCCTGCCCGGCCCCCAGGATCTGCACCACCTCACCCTCCTCGTCGTGGACGGGGCGGCCATAGACGCGCAGCCATCGGATGCTGCCGTCTTTGGCGTGGAGGCGGAACTCCATCACGTGCTGCTGCCCGGCCTGCATCTTCTCGCTGAAGGTCTTGGCGAGGCCGAGGTCGTCGGGATGGAGAAGGGCGGCCCACTGTTGCTGCGTCGCCACCTCCGTTACGGCGTAGCCGGAGATGCGCTCGAAAGCCTCGGACATCCACGCCACTTCGAAGCTGCCGTCCGGCTGGCGGTGGTAGGCAAAGATGTAGTCTGACGTGATTTCGGAAAGGAGGCGGTAGCGTTCCTCGCTCTGGCGCAGGGCCTCCTCAGCCCGGCGCCGCTCCTCGATCTCGCGTTGCGCCTCCTGGTACAGGGTGGCGTTGTCTACGGCGAGGGCACAGGTGCGGGCCAACTCTTCCAGCAATGGCAGGTCCGCCTCAGTATACTGGCGGGGCGTCTCGGAGAGGATGAGCGTGATGGCGCCGAACGTGCGCCCGCGCGCTTTGAGGGGCACCACCAAAGCCGACCGCAGGCCGAGGCCGCGTAGGATTTCCAGATGGTCTTCGTCCTGTGCAGCAGCTTCGAGGAGCGCGTCGGGGATGTCGTGGTAAACCTCGGGCTCGCCGGTGCGGATGACGTTGGGGACACCGGTGGGCGCATCGAGTTGGGGCGGGTAGCGGCGGCGCAGCTTCTGCGCCAGGTCCACCTTCTCGGAGTTAGAATGAACCACCGCCACAGAGCGTAACGCGCCCTCGGCGGTGAGCAGGTCGATGGCGCACCAGTCGGCCAGGGCGGGCACGACGAGGTCGGCGACGCTGGCAAGGGTCGTTTCGTAATCAAGCGAGCCGGCGAGGATGAGGCCGGCGCGTGCGAGGAAACGGAGGCCTTCCTCGGCGCGGTGCTGCTCGGTGATGTCGCGGGAAATGGCTAGCAGGCGCTCGGGGTGCCCGCGCTCGTCGAGGATGGGGGTGATGATGCTCTCCCACCACTTCGGTATGCCGGTAACGGTGGGGCTGTAGCCGGAGAAACGGCCCGTGCCGCCCGCACCGGCCTCGGCGATGGCCCGTTGCGCCGCCGTGCGGTCCGGCTCTTTCCAAAAATCGATCCAGGAGGTACCCAGATGCGGTTCGAGGTCGCTGATCTGCAACAGGGCCTGGCCGCCGCTGCTCATCGAGAGGAGGCGCCCATCGAGGTCGAGCACCTTGATGCAGTCGTAGCTGCTCTCGATGATCTTCTCTTTGAAGGCCTCGCTCTGACGGAGGGCTTCCTCGGCCCGCTTGCGCTCGCTGATGTTTGTCACAGTGGCGAGCCAGCCTACGTCCCGCCCCTCTTCGCCCACGAGGGGCGAGACGGAGACGAGCACGTCGAACCGCGCGCCTCCTGCCCGCTTAAAACGCAGTTCGAACCCGTTGGGCGGGGCCTCTCCCAGCATCGTCGCCTCGAACGCTGCCTGAATATTTCTAACCTCTTCCTCCGGCCAGTAAGCGTAGGGCGGCATCGCTCCGACCAGTTCCTCCGCCGACCACCCCACCATCTCACAGAACGCCGGGTTGACGTAGGTCTGCCGGCCTTCCGCATCGACCGTAGCCACGCCCGCCATGATCGCCTGCTCGAAACCCGGCCAGGTGGCCTCATGGGCCGCAGGAGCGCCATCACCCTGGCTGGGATAGGCATGCGCGGCCTGGGTGTGCCGGCTTTGCCCGTTGGTGCCGTTGGATTCGCCGGTCTTATGCACGGAAGCGTCTGACTCGCCTGAGGTGCTCATGGCTACACGAAAGGTCGGGGAAGGAGGGGGACTTTGCCGCTGTAAACGATAGATTTCGTAATAGTATCGCCTCTGGGAGATAAATAAAACGAAACATGAGCAACCTTCTCGTAAAGTGTTGAAAATCATATCTGAAAGCACCGCTATTTGTCTGCTACAGGTATCCTTCGCATGGGGACATTCGTCGCGTTTATCGGTTAGCCTGCGGGCCTATCGGTTAGCCTGCAGGCCATTACAAGCAGATTACATGGCCCCGCCAACCCCAGCCTATTCGACTGACGAAGGGTGAGGAGCTTTGATCTTACACCGCCCAATGCCGGCGTTTTGGAGAAACAAGGAGAAAGCACCCCATGAGTGAGGAGATTGTACAGGATAGGGGACGCCCCGGCCTAGACGGCGAGGAGATGGGCGGCGAACATCTTACCGCCTCGCGCTCGGCCCAGCAGGAGAAAGAGGTGAAGCGGGAGCAGGCCCGCGACCTCCCCGCCCAAAAGACCGACCTGGACGACGTGACCTCGCGCCGCCCCCGCGCCATCGATCACACCGAGACGGAACGGGAAGCCGAAGAAGAAGGCCCCTTCGCTGCCTGTCCCAAACATCAGATGAGCCGCCACGAGGACCTTAGCCGCACCGATTCTGATGCTTGAGCCGAAGAATCGGGGAGTCGGAGAATCGGGGAGGAAGCCTGATTGGTGGATTCTTCGTTTCCTCAATTCGGTCTTTCGGGGCAATAATCGCTGTTGCCGGGTCGTTCCTGGGAGGAAGCGGCGGTCTCGTTGCTGCCGATCTCCTTTTCCTTTTCCATCGCCCCGGAGGTCTTGGTCATGTCAAACGCATCGTCGCAGCGCGCCCTCGTGCCCGTGCTCGGTTTTGTGGCACTCGGTCTTTTCCTGCTCAACTTTGGGGTGTATCTGTCGCGGGCGGGCGCACCGATCCGCCTGGGCCAGACGCGGGGCTGCGGCGAGCAATTCGAGCGGGAGCGGATTGTCTTCGAGCGCCAGGCTGAGGCAGACCACTATGTCCTCCGCATACACAAACGTCGGTGCGAGCGGGCGCCACATGGGCATCGCGCTGAACGGCACGGCGAGGGCAACCGCGTGGTGATCGTGCAGTAAGCGTGCGATGCAGTGCGGGCGGAAACGTCGGCGGCGGGCGGCGGTTAGGAAAAGCCCCTTCCCCTCTCTCCTGCGTACGCGATGCTTGCCTGCCAGAAGTCGCTTTTCTCCCTCCCGCCTGAACTCCACTACCTAAACTGCGCCTTCATGGCCCCGCTCGCGCAGCGCGTCGAGGCGGCGGGCCTGGCGGGGCTACGGCGATGGCGGGCACCGTCGCAGATCGCGCCGCAGGATTTCTTCGAGGACGGCGACCGGGTGCGCAGCCTCTTCGCCCGGCTCATTAACGCCGACGATCCGCAACGCGTGGCGATCATCCCGGCCGCCTCTTATGGCCTGGCGACAGTAGCGCGCAACACATCTCTGAGATCCGGCCAGAACGTGGTGGTGCTGCACGAGCAGTTCCCCAGCAACGTCTACACCTGGCGCCGCCTCTGCCGGGAGCGCGACGCCGAACTGCGCACAGTGACGCCCCCCGACGGCACGGCACAGCGCGCCGCCCGCTGGAACGAGCGCGTCCTGGAGGCCATCGACACGCACACCGCCCTCGTCGCCCTCCCCCACATCCACTGGGCCGACGGGACCCTTTTCGATCTCGAAGAGATCGGCGCGCGGGTGCGCGCGGTGGGGGCGGCCCTGGTTGTCGATGGGACGCAGTCGGTAGGGGCGCTGCCGTTTGACGTGGCGAGGGTGCGGCCCGACGCGCTTGTGTGCGCCGGATACAAGTGGCTCCTCGGCCCCTATGGCCTCAGCCTCGCGTATTACGGCCCCCGCTACGACGACGGCCTGCCCCTCGAAGACAACTGGATCAGCCGGCGCGATAGTGAGAATTTCGGCGGCCTGGTGCGCTACGAGGATGCTTACCAGCCCGGCGCCCTCCGCTACGATGTCGGCGAGCGCAGCCACTTCATCCTCCTTCCGATGCTGCGGGAAAGCCTGACGCTGGTGCTCGAATGGGGCCCGGAGAACGTGCAGCCCACCTGCCGCGCCCTCACGGAAAAGCTGGCCGCAACGGCCCGCAACCTCGACTTCTGGATGGAAGAGCCGGCGGGCCGGGCGGCGCATCTCTTCGGGCTACGCCTGCCTGCCGCTGTGACCCAGGAGCAGATGGCGGCAGCGCTAACAGCGCAAAACGTCTCCGTCTCGGTGCGCGGCGCTGCCCTCCGCATCGCCCCCCACGTCTACAACAACGCAGAAGATCTCGATGCGCTCGCTGCCGCCCTGCACGATGCCGTGCGGTGACCCTGGCCTCAGGATGCTGGATCAGAACCGAAGCTGCGCGAGGTGGCGGTAGCCTTGGGCGACGTTGGCGAGCGGGTCGGCGGGGTTGTCCTGCTCGACGAAGAAATACCGCATCCCGGCTTCGTCGGCGTGGGCGAAGATGTTGGCGAAGTCGAGGTCGCCCTCGCCGACGGGCACCTGCACACCCGCCGTCGTCATGTCCTTGACGTGGCAGAGGGGGAAGCGGCCGGGGTGGGCGTCGAAATAAGCGAGCGGATCGTGCCCGGCTTTGGCGATCCAGAACAGGTCGAGTTCCATCTGCACGAGGCCAGCGTCGGTCCGTTCGAGGAGCAGGTCGTAGGGTAGCGTCCCGTCGAAGTTCTCGAACTCGAAATCGTGGTTGTGATAGGCGAACTGGAGGCCGGCGTCGCGGCAGGCGGCGCCCACCTCGTTGAAGTGGTTGGCCCAGCGCCGGTAGTCGTCGAGGGACTGCCGGTCCGGCGGTAGCAGGTAGGCCACGATCACATAGCGGTGCCCGATGGTCCTCGCGGCTTCGATGACCTCGGCCAGGTTCTCCTGCGACGCCTGGAGCGAGATGTGCGTGGCGGGCGAAGTCAGCCCGTTTTGGTCGAGGAGAGCGCGGATCTGGGCCGGGGTGTGGTCGAAATAGCCCGCGAACTCCACCTCGTCGAAGCCAATCTCCGCCACGTTGGCGAGGGTGCCGGACACGTCCTCGGCCATCGCCTCCCGCAACGTGTAAAGCTGCACGCCGATGCGGTCGAGGCGGCTAGCGGGAATCGCCACTTCCCCGGCCATGCTGCCGGACGCCTTCCCGCCCGCACAGCCAGGAAGAAAAGCCACGCTGCCGAGCATCGCCGCGGCAGTGGTCTGGAGGAATCGTCGTCGGTCGATCATGCTGTGCTATGGAATGAGTGGGGGAATGGAGGAGCGGAAGAATGGAGGATTCATTCTTCGCTCGTCCTCCTCAGCGAGAAACCCGCCGGTCAGCGAGAGAGACCTGCCGGGTTTTTGAAACCCGACGGGTCTTTTTCGGCAGCGCGCAGGCCGCCTCACACCCGCAGGTTGCCGTTCTTCATCTCGCTGACGGCGTAATCGGCGGCGCGGGCGGTGAGGGCCATGTAGGTGATCGACGGGTTCTGGCAGCCCGCCGAGGTCATGCACGCGCCGTCGGTGACGAAGAGGTTGGGCACGTCGTGGGCCTGGTTGTGGGCGTTGAGGACGGACGTTTTGGGGTCGCGCCCCATACGGGCGGTGCCCATCTCGTGGATGCCCTCACCGGGAGCGTAAGGGGCATTGTAAGGGTAGACGTTTTTGCAACCGACGGCCTCCAGCATCTCGGCGGCCTGCGTCATCATGTCTTCCCGCATCTGCCGCTCGTTGTCGCCGAGGGTGACGTGGAAGCGGAGCGTAGGCAGGCCCCACTGGTCGGTCAGGTCGGGGTTCAGCTCCACGTAGTTGTCCTCGCGCGGCAGAATCTCGCCGAAGGCGGTAATGCCGAACCGCCACGTGCCCGGCTCGCGCAGCTTCTCCTTGAGGGCGACGCCAAAGCCCTCCTCGGCTGCGCCTCGCCCCCAACTATCGCGGAAGCCACCGCCCTGGTAGCCGTAACCCCGCAGGAAACCGGTTTTGGTTTGGGCGTCGCCGAGGTTGCGGAAGCGGGGGATGTAGATGCCGTTGGGCCGGTTGCCGTAGGTATAGCGGTCCTCAAAGCCGGGCACCTCGCCCCCAGCGCCGACTTTGAAGTGGTGGTCCATGATGTATTTGCCGAGCGTGCCGCTGCTGTTGGCCAGCCCGTTCGGGAAGCGGGGCGTCTTGGTGTTGAGCAGGATCTGCGTGGAGCCGAAGGCCGAGGCGCAGAGGAAGACGAGGTTACCGTAGAACTCCATCTCCTCCTTCGTCTCCCGGTCGATGACGCGTACACCCGTCACGCGGTCCTTCTCCTCGTCGTAGATGAGGCTGTGGACGATGCTGTTGGAGCGGAGCGTCATGTTGCCCGTAGCCTGGGCCGCCGGCAACGTCGAGGAGAGGCTGGAGAAGTAGGAGCCGGGCGAGCAGCCTCGGTCGCAGGGGCCGCAGTAGTGGCAGGCGGCGCGCCCCTGGTGCGCCTGCGAAAGCACCGCCGCGCGCCCGATCGTCATCATCCGGTCATCGTAATGCTGCGCGATTCCGTCCTTCACGAACTGCTCGGCCACGGTGAAGGGCATGGGCGGGAGGAAGTTGCCGTCGGGGAGTTGGGGCAGCCCCTCGGCCTGCCCGCTGATGCCGGCGAAGCCCTCGACGTAATCGTACCAGGGCGCGATGTCGGCGTAGCGGATGGGCCAGTCGATGCCCACCCCCTCCTTCGCGTTGGCCTCGAAGTCGAGGTCGGAGAGGCGGTAGCACTGGCGACCCCACATGAGGGAGCGCCCCCCCGTGTGGTAGCCCCGGACCCAAAGAAAAGGCTTGCCTTCGGCGGTGGTGTAGGGGTGCTCCGTGTCCTTGACGTAGAAGTGCTGGGTGTACTCGTTGACCGGCCCGGCCTGCGACTGCATCGGGTAGTCTTTCTCCCAAAGCTTCCGGTCGCCGCGCCCCCGGAAGGGCATCTCGTAGGCGGGCTTGTGCTCGGTGATGTAGTCCTTCCCATGCTCGATATGGCGACCGCGTTCGAGGACAAGCGTGCGCAGGCCCTTCTCGGACAGCTCTTTCGCCGCCCAGCCCCCGCTAATGCCGGAGCCGACGACGATGGCGTCGTAGGTCTCCCGTGTCTGGACGAACGCTGCCTTCACGACGGGGATGGGCGAGGCGGGATGTGCGTGCTGATGTTGCATGGCGGATATGAGTATCAGGCAGAATGAGGGATCGGAGAGAGCGTATAAGATGGAGGATGTGAGCAGCTC
Organism: Rhodothermaceae bacterium; assembly: GCA_024643915.1. Classification (GTDB taxonomy): domain Bacteria; phylum Bacteroidota; class Rhodothermia; order Rhodothermales; family JAHEMB01; genus JAHEMB01. The sequence continues at coordinate 7,086 of JAHEMB010000018.1, forward strand.
GTCCCTGCCACCTCTCGCCATCCTCCATTCTCTATCCAGCGAGCGTAGCGAGCGGTCCAGTGCTATCGGTTCAGGCCCAGGCGCGGCCCACCTCGGCCAACGGGATGTCGCCTGAGAAGCGGCCTGGAGCGGCGAGCCACTGGAGTTCTTCGGTCATCCCTATCTTCGAGGTGTAGTAGCCCGCCACGGTCAGCTCTTTGAGCGTGCGGAAGAAGGGCGGGCCGTCCGGCGCGGCGGGTTCGTCGTCAGGCATTTCGGCCTGGGGGTCGCCGCCGATCTCCGGGCCGCCGGCAATCTGCTCCTGGCGCTCGCGCTGCATGGCGTCGGTGCCCTGCTGCGCGGACTCGGCCACATCCTCCTGGTCGATGGGGTCCTCGGCGACAGGCGCGGTGCCGTAGGCGGCCTGGTCGAGGGCTGTCATGAGGGCCACCTGCTGCTCCGGCGTGAGGGCGGCAAAGCGGGCGCCGTGGGCCTGCTGGGCGTGGGCATCCACGTCGGCCAGGCCGTCGAAAAAGCGCTGCCGGTCCTCGTCCGAGAACCAGTCGGCCAGCATCTTATCGATGAAAGCGGGCACGCCGGCCTCGCGTGCGCCGGGCGTATCGGTGGCAGGGATAATGTGGTCGGTGAGGGCGACGAGGAGGTTGTGCTGGTCGGTGTCGAGCGCCTCCAGGGCCGCAGGCGCCGCGCCGTTCTCGGCCCTACAGCCACCCAGCACGCCCGCCATCACCGGCGCCGAAAGCGCACCGCCCACGAAGATGGCGATCCGTTCGAGGGCTGCGCGTCGCGTAATCATCGTCGTCGTGCTCACGGGGTCTTGCCTCTCCATAGTTCGAATCGGTTACGTCAGATTAGGGTGTGGACGTGTGGAAGCGGGCCATTGTCATCAATCGTCCATACGTTGACACGCTCATACGCAGAAGCTACATCCCGCGCTCTACGGTGGCGGCCTTCGCCACCTCGCCTTCACTCACGGCCCCCTCCTTCGGCAGCACGCGGTCCTTGAAGGTGAAGGCAAAGAAGATCAGGACGAGGGCGGCGAAGCCGGCGGGGATGTACCAGAAGCTCTGCCACTGGTCGAGCGAGAGGCCCGTCGCGCCGCCGAGGAAGCTGTTGTAGACATTGCCCGCCACCTGCGCCCCGATCAGCATGCCCACGCCGTAGGTCACGAAAACCAGGAAGCCCTGCGCCTGCCCTCGGATGGCCGGCGTCGATTTCTTGTCCACGTAAATCTGGCCGGTGACGAAGAAGAAATCGTAGCAGATGCCGTGCAGCAGAATGCCCGCCGCCACCATCCAGAAGATGGCGCTCGGCGCAGCCAGGGCGAAGAGCACGTAGCGCAGTACCCATGCGCCCATCCCCACCAGGAGCATCCACTTCACCCCCAGGCGCGCAAACATGAAGGGCATCAGTAGCATAAACACCACCTCCGACATCTGCCCGAGCGTCTGGGTCGCGGCGATGTTCTCCACGCCGACGGCCTCCAAGAAGATCTGGGTGAAGTTGTAGTAGGCCGCGAGGGGGATGCAGATGAGGAGCGAGCTGATGATGAAGATGTAGAACGCCTTGCTGCCAAGTTGTTTGAACGCGTCGAGGCCGAGGATGCTGCGGACGGAGACGGCTTCGCCTTTGGCCGAGGGCGGCGTGTGCGGGAGCGTGAAGCTGTAGAAGCCGAGCAGGAGGCTCGCCACGCCGGCGGTGTAGAGCGGCAGGGCCGTCTTCTCCGGCAGGTCCGCCACGAACAGGCCCAGCACGAAGCTGATGAAGAGCCCCGCCGCGATCCACCCGATGGTGCCGAAGACGCGGATGAGGGGGAACTGCTTCTCCTGGTCCTGGATGTTGTGGAACGCGAGGGAGTTGACCAGCCCGAGGGTGGGCATGTAGCACAGGTTATAGACGAGTAGCATCAGGATGAAGAGGGTCGGCGCTCCGCTCAGGCTTGGCGTCATCAAGATCACCACGCCACCCAGCAGGTGCAGCACCCCCAGCACCTTTTCGGTGGCGAAGTACCGGTCCGCGATCATCCCCAGAAAGAACGGCGAGACGATGGCCGCGATCGGGTTCACCGTGTAGGGCCAGTGCGTCAGGTCGGCCATGCCCTCGTTCGTCATGTAGACGGCGACGGTGGTGTACCACGCCCCCCAGATGAAGAACTGGAGGAACATCATCAGGCTCAGCCGAAAGCTCAACGTCCGGTTCATGGTGTTTGATGTTTGAGCAGGAAGCTATTTCGGGGGGCCTGCCCGTAGGCACGGCGATGTATGGAGGAATGGAGGTAGGGAAGAATGGAAGAAGTTGAGGCCAGGCGGTCGTCCTTCCTCCCTTCTTCCATTCCTAATCTAGCCGTCGGATCTTGATATTGCGGTACCATACGCGGTCGCCGTGGTCCTGGAGGCCGATGTGACCCTCACGGGGCTGCCCATAGTCGCCCAACTCGCTGAACTTGCTCTCCGTGACGCGCGCCTTCCACGCCTCGCTCCACTGCTCGTACTCGGCCACCTTGACGCCGTTGAGCCAGTGCTCGACGTGCGGGCCATTGGCGACGAGGCGCGCCTCGTTCCACTCCCCTGCCGGGCGGACAACGCCGTCCGGCGGCGCCCACAGGTCGTAGACGGCGCCGGCGCGGTGGGTGGGGTATTCGGCGTCGGGGTGCTGCTCGGGGCCTTCGTTGTCGAGCACCTGCATCTCGGGGGCGGTCTGCCAGATGTTGTCGTTGCCTTCCTGCCCTCGGTAGAAGATGCCGCTGTTGCCCTTCTCGCTGATCTTCCATTCGAGCGCCAGTTCGAAGTTGCCGAACTGCTCTTTGGTGATGAGGTCGCCGCCCCCGCCGCCCGGGACGAAAGCGAGCGTGCCGTCCTCCACGCGCCAGCTGCCGGGTACGTCGTCGCGGCCATAACCGCGCCACTGGTCAAGGTTGGTGCCGTCGAAGAGCGCCATCCAGCCCTCGGTGCGCTCCGCCTCGGTGAGTGGGGAGGCCGCCGCCGGAGGCGCTTCCGGCGCGGGCGACGCGCAGGCCGCCAAAAGCAGGAGTGAACAGAACAGCTTCGTGAGAAGGAGCGGCCTCATGGAGGGTTTAGCGCTGGAGGAGAAAATTGATCGCAAGGCGCAATATAAGCACACCACCACCAGCCTGAAAGTCAAAATCCCCACTTGCAAAACAAGAAGGGGGAGAGCTGCCGAAAGCAGCGAGGCGATCAAAAAACGAGGCTTCACGCGGGCGCTGCCGTTACTGATCCTTCGTGGTGATGACAATCACGCCGTTGGCGCCGCTCGATCCGTAGATGGCGGTCGCGGCGGCGTCTTTCAGCACCGTAATAGATTTGATGTCGTGGGGGTTGAGGAAGGGAATGCTGCCGCCGGGCTCGGGCTGCACAGGCATGCCGTCGATGACGTAGAGCGGGTCGCCGCCGCCGCTGAGGGAATGCTCACCCCGGATGCGCACCTTGAGGCCGCCGCCGGGACCTTCGGAGACGTGCACGCCGGAAACGCGCCCCCGCAGGATCTCCGCCACAGTCGCCGGGGATTGCTCTTTCATGGCCTGGTCCACGTCCACCGAAGCTGTCGCCCCGGTCACGTCGTCCTTGTCCTGCGTGCCGTAGCCGGCCTCGATGGTGGTCTTCGCCTGCTCCTCGTCCGGGCCATTGGCCGGTTCGGTAGCAACGGGCCGGGTGCCGGCGCAGCCCACCAGCAATAGCGCAGTCCCCCCGATCACTCCCAAGATGTGCTTTTTCATCCTTCTTCTCCAGTTGCTGGCCCCGCCTCTCAAAAGCCGCGCACCTCCTCTCGCGGGCTGCCTGCCCTATCTCCACGTCCCTTTATGTTGTAATCTCCCTTGCCCGCGCATGATCCAGCATGGCGCACTTTTGGCCCTTCATCATTTATTCTCTTTAATGGTTTTTTAACGATAAACCTCAGTTCGGCAAGGAGATGGCCTCACGGCTTCTTGACGGGGCCTTGGTCAAATCTTGGGCGAGACCTTGGAGCAAAGAGAGGGGCTCGGCTATATTAGCGTCGGCTTTGTGAAAATCACGTCGCTGCACGAACGGACGTCTTTCGTATATGAAGATAAGTGTTACGGCTGTTTGCTGTCTGCTGGTCAGTACCGCCGCTTTCGCCGCGGAGCGACCCATCGACCTCTCTCGTCTGTCCTTCCCGCCCCCCCCTGTTCTCTGGTCCACCGCAGACGCGGTGCAGGACGACGAATCGTCTGACTTCACCGATGAGGTCTTTTCGGACGAGGCGCAGGCCTTCATGGCCGAGCAAGCCGAGGCCTTCAGGATCGAGCAAGCCGAGGCCGTCCAGCACACCGCCAGCATCATCGACCTGCTCGTCGAGGAAGCACATGAATACGTGGGCACGCCGTACCGCTACGGCGGCAAGCGGCCGGGCGCGTTCGACTGCTCGGGCTACCTCGCCCATGTCTTCCGGCAAATGGGCCTCGATGTGCCGTCGGTGAGCCGCGAGATGGCAAAGTTGGGCGAGCCGGTGTCGCTCGACGAGGTGCAACCGGGCGACCTGCTTTTCTTCAAGGGCCGCAGCCTCCGGCGCAAGCGTATCGGCCACGTGGCTCTCGTCGTGGAGGCCGCGGAAGGGCGCGTGAAGATCATCCACGCCACCAGCAGCCGGGGCGTGGCCGTGGACGACCTGAGCGAGTCGAAGTATTTCAGGAAACGCTACCTCAAGGCCGTCCGCCTGCCGCTCAACGAGGCTGCGGCAACGCCTACACCTTAGCGCCTCTGCTTGGGCAGCACCGCGTTCAACGCAACGCTACAGCGAAGCTTCCAACTCTTTCAACAGCAGTACCATCTGGGCGGCGCTCAGGTCGTCGGCCTCGACCAGATCACTGTTAGGCCGGGGCGGACGCGGAGCCGGGCGCGGCACCACACGTGAAAGCACCGCCGCCGCCACGCCTGTGGCTGCCGCCGAGATCAACAATGCGCGCAATAGTTGGGACATGAGGAGGGGATGCGTGATGCGTGAGGGTGCCATGGTTGGAAGGTATCCAATCAGCCATAGCGCGATGAGGTTTCCTCGTCCCCATCAAAGCACTGCCCCGCCCTCCTCCATCCGTCTCAAGCCGCCTCGGCCTCGCCGCCCACATGCTCGGCAAAGGTGAGGGTGAAACCGTTGCAATCCTCGATGGAAAACTCGCGCGTGCCGTAAAACGTGTGCCGCATCTCTTTGACGATGTTCACACGCGCCCGCACCCGCTCGTAAAGGCCGGCTACGTCGTCCGTGTCGATGTAGAAGGTGAGGGCGCCGCCCACAGCGCGATCCGCGAAGAGCGGCAACGCCTCCCTCAGGCCGGCGCGGGCCTGGAACATCACCTCCGCATCGCCCCGCTTCATCAGCGCCCAGTCGAGAGGCCCCTCAGCAGGCACGCTCATCACCAGTTCGAACCCCAGCACGTCCCGATAAAAGGCAATCGTGCCATTCACATCTTCGATCATCATATTCGGCTCAGCTTCTTGCGCATTTTCTCTCTCCTTCGAAGCCAGATAAACCACTTTTTCAGCGGCGTCTCGCGCGAGAAAATACCTCACACCGGTGACACCCCTTCGACACTGAACATTGGCCTGTGCGCATAAAAAAACCGAAGGTTCGGCAGGGCCAGCGCGGCCCCCGAACCTTCGGCATTTCGTTCACGATGTCGCCTGCTTTTACCAGCCGGGCACAAGCTGGAAGCCGAAGTGCGCGCCTTTCTCGGGGCGCTGGAACGGGTAGGCATAGAAGATCTCGAAGACCATGTACCCCAGCAGGTTGAACCGCGCCGAGAGGCCCGTGCTGAAGACCGGAATGCGCTCGGTCGATTCGCGCTCGAATTTGAGCACGGGCGCCTCGTTGGCCGTCCACGCCACCGCTCCCTCGACGAAGGCCGACAGCTCGGTGGGGAGGTAGGGGAAGTTGATGAGGCCGAGCGTTTCGTTGCCGAGGAAGGGCAGGCGCACCTCTGCGCTCATCAGGGCGATGCGGGTGCCGGTTAGCCGGTCGAACTCGGGGCACGCCTGCGGATTCGCCTCGCTGATTGAGCACTCGCCGAAGTCGAACGAGTTGAAGCTGTAGCCGCGCACGAAGCCGGGATAGTACGGATAACCCAGGTAGACCTGTGAGAAAAGCCTCTGGTTGAGGCCGCCATCGCCATTGGCCTCGTTGGCGCCGTAGTTGCCGATGTGCAGGCCCCGGAAGGCAAACGTCACCGGCTTGACGAACTGGTAGCGCCGGTAGTCAGCAGTGGCTGAGATGAATGTTTCCGTCCCGACGAGAGGCGCCACCTGGAAGCGGTAGCGCCCACCCTGCACAGGCGAGGTGAAGCCGAAGTTCGAATAGTCGCCGACGTAGGCGAGGCCGGCGGAGAAGAAGTAGAACGGATCGGGCTCCTGATCATCCAGGCTCTCCCGCGACCGATCCACCAGGAAGCCGTTCTGGATAACGTAGCGCTCCACCTCGAAGTCGAAGCCGTAGCGGACGAAGCCGACGTTGGCCTCCAGGCGGCGCGTGGTCGAGAACGGATAGGCCGCCACACCGCTGATTTCGTCGATGTAGATGCGCTGGTAGATCTGATCGATGATCTGGGTGCCGGTGCTGGGGTCGAAGCCGCTGCGGACGCCGCCGTAGAGGAGCGGGATGTGCCCACCGGAAACGCCCCAGTTGAGCCGGTTGGCCTGGTTGATGTAGCTTGCCTGCGCACCGAAGTCCTTGACGGTGCCATTGGCCTGGGCCACCACCCCTAGCTGGTGGTTGCCCAGCATGTCGCTGAAGAAAAAGCCAATACCACCACCGACGCGTGTGCCGAAGGGGCCGCCTGTGGAGAAGCCCACCGAGGGCGGGGCGATGTAATCGAGGCGCAGACGCGAGCGATAGGCTTTTGAATCGTAGTCCTGGGCTTCGGGCAGGCCAGTCAAGGGGTCGCCGAGGTAGTTGCCCACGAGGCCCTGGTTGACGGCGCTCAGGGGCGGCAGCACGCCCGCCGCCGCCACCGCGTCGGGCAAAGTAGCTACCGGCTCACCCACCGTCTCCTCCTGTTCGAGCGAGAAGACGCGGTACTCGTTGTCGGAGAAGACCGAGAAGGCCATGCGCCCGCTCTGGTCCGCCACGGACAGGGCCGGCGAGAGGGCCGTGATGCCGCTCACGCCCGTCTTCAGTTCCGTGACGCGGAAGGTCTGGCCGCTGGTGAGTTCGTAGCGGTAGATGTCCTTGAAGCCGTCCTGGTCCGAGATGAAGAAGATGCTCCGGCCGTCGGGCGAAAACTCGGGGTTGTGGTGCTTGGCGCCCTCAAAGGGCCGGATCACGTCCGTCACCTCACCCGAGGCCACGTCGATGACGGCCATGCGCATGGCGGCAAAATCCATCTCCTCGAAGTTGGTGCCGTCCGGCCCGCGGTCGGTGGCGAAGACGATGCGGCGGCTGTCCGGGCTCCAGGTGGGCTGGAGGTCGGCGTAGCGATCCTTCGTCAACTGCCGCACGGTGCCGGCCTCCACGTCGAGCAGGTAAAGGTCCGAAATGCCACCATCGATGCCGCTGAAGGCGAGGGTCTGGCCGTCGGGGCTCCAGCTCGGCGTCGTCAGGGCACCCACGCCGCTGACCTTGATGTGGCGCTCCACCTCGCGCGAATCGACGTTCCAGATCGCAATCGAGTTGTCGCCCTCCTCGAAGATCACAAACGCAAAGCGCTTCCCATCGGGCGACCACGAGCCCGCCGAGTTGATGAAGCGAAGCTGGTCGAAGTGAGGGTTGGAGGACATGTTGCGGAGCCGCTTCACCACCTCACCCGTTTCGGCGTCGGCCACGAACAGGTTGATGTTGAAGATGTCGCGCTCCGAGAGGAAAGCGATCCACCGGCCGTCCGGGCTGATGGAGGGAGCAATGTTGATCTTGCCGGCGTCGAGGCTGTCAGACAACACCAGGCGGCCCGCGTCGTCCGGATCGGTGCGCCCCTCCATGAGGGGGGTGTAGGTATCCTTCACCGACTGGATCCACTCTTTCGAGAGCGAGTCCGCGTCGATGCCGAGGACGTAGACGAAGGCCGAATCGAGGCCGGTGCGCCCGCCGAGTTTGTAAATGTTGGCCACGGCGGCATCGCCGTACTTGCCGCCGAT
>JAHEMB010000520.1 GCA_024643915.1 Rhodothermaceae bacterium
CAGGCCCGTGACGCCGTTCAGCCGGCCCACTAGGAAGGGAACCAGGGCGCGGTACTGGAACGGCGCGAACGCCTCGCCCCGCGCCAGGTCCGCCAGCGCCGCCGCTTCGTACTCGGTGTTGTGCGCGAAGCGGAGGGCCGTGTAGCCGGCGGCCAGCAGCACCCCCGCCATCGCCACGACGATGGTCAGGGTGCGGCGATGGCGCTCCAGGAGGCCGGGGAGCCGGGCGACGAGGTGGAGGCAGCCCTCTTGCTGGAGGAGGAAGAAGAGCAACGCGCAGCCGAAGAGGATGGCGCAACTGCGGTAGAGCATTCCTGCCAGGGTGAAGACCGAGAACCGGCTCTCCCAGAAGGTGACGAGGCGCGGGTCGAAATCGAACGGCAAGCCGTAATAGCTCTGCCCGAGGGCGCCCATGATGAGGCAGCCGACCCCCAACACGACAAAGCCGAGCATGCACCGATTCAGAAGGAATCTCGCCAGGGTGCTGGGGGCGGCCCGCAGCAATACATCGTCCTTCGATTCGTAAGAAAGCGGCATCGACATCCTTTCGCCCGGCGAGCCCTGATTCAGCTATAAAATATCGGCTTTCCGGGAGAGGGCTTAAGGTAAAAGGCCAGGAGCGTGGGGAGCGGCAGGCTCATTCGGCGAAGGTGAAGCGAGCCTTGCCGGGAAGGGTTTGGCTAAAGGCCTCCAGCTTCGGGCGAAGCGCTTCAGCGGCGGCCGCGTTAATCGCGTAAAACATTACGGCGTCGCTGGCGGGGGTGATTTTTCTTCGACCGAGGTAAAGGGTGCCGAGGGGTACCCATCCTTTCGGTACCATCGGGAACCAGCTCCTGTAAAGCATCGCCAGGTTAACGTCGCGGGCGCGGGCCATCTCGTCCATCCACGCCACGTCCTGCCGGTCCCGCTCTTGCCGCTGGCGTAGCGCCTCCATCGAAGCGAGTCCGTAGAGGTCCAGCACATACTGGTCGTTCTGAAAAGAGACCCAGCCCAGGTCGTTCACCGCCACCGGGGCGCCGAGGTACGCGGTGACGAAGCGGTGCATCTGGTATTGCTGCTCGTAGATGTTATTGGAGGCCACCGGGGTGCTGAGGAGCGGCTCTAGGTAAGGGCGGCAGGCGAGCAGGAGGAAGAGGACGCCGCACCCAACAACCTTATAGCTTGCCTGGTGGCGCAGGGCCTCCGCGATGGTGTTTCTGGCGAGATAAAGCAGCAGCAGCAGCGATGCGGCCCAGATGTAAAGCTCATATCGGTGGTACCAGCCGAAGCGGCCTGCCGCGAGGTGCCCCAGAAGGCCGAGGCTCATCCAGAGGGCCAGCGCCCCGTCGCGTGCGTCCCGCATCAGCGCCGCCGCACAGAGGAACACCAGCAGCAGCAGACTCAGCAGGAAGCCCCGGTTGCTCGTTAGGTTCGTCAGCAGGTTCTGTGTCAGCGCTGCCGAGCCGCCGCCAGCCGCCACATTCGACTTTGCCAGCACGGAATTTGGAAGGAGGCTCAGGTCGTGGGCATGGAGGAATGCCGAGAAGGCCCCCAGCGAGACAGCCAGCAGGCTCCCGCTCACCAGCACGGTCCGCCATTGGCCGCGCTGCCCGAGATACAGTAGGGCGGGGCCGGACAGCGCCAGGTTTTCATAGCGCACGAGGGGTCCCAGCATAAGCGCCGCTGCGAGCCACCAAGGGGCCGACCCGCTCTCACGCTCCTCGATCAGCCCGGCCACGAGCAGCAACGAGAGGGTCACCTGCAGCGCGTGCTCCATCCCGGTAAACATCAGCCCAATCTGATTCGTCGCCAGGAGGAAGACGACGCCGATGATCCCTGCGAAAAGGTGCCGTCGGTGGGGGGGCACGGTAGAGAGGCTGCGGTCGAGGACGCGGTGCAGTAGCAGAAGCGAAGCTGCTGCGGAAAAGAAGTTGAGCAGGAGGGGCGCGTAGGCGCTCCACGGAAGAAGGGTGAAGGGCGCCAGCAGGAACGGCCACAAGAGGCTGGACGAAGGCGCAGAGACCTCGTGCAGGTTGACTCCGTAGTGCCCGTGAATCAGGTTCTCGGCGAGCGCGAGGTGGATGTAGGGGTCGTCGAGGCTGTAACTGAAGTGGCCGTCGTTGAGGGCGAGGATGCGCCAGAGCGTCAGCCCGCAGAGGAGCACCAGCACCCCCACCGGTAGCCAGCGGGCCGCTTCTTCCGTCACCAGCGTCTGCCCGATGTTTTTCCCTAGGAAGAAGGCGGCGGCAGGCTGGTCTTGTTCTGGGGCTACGGGGCGAGGGGTGGACATGAATACGAGCGCATTGGGGTCAGGTGTGATGCGGTGCCGGGAGTATCGCCGGGCAGTCAGAGGGCTTAAGCCGGCGGTGGGGAAGGAAGGGCTTAAAAAGCCCGTCCGAGCGACGATACGCAAACAGATGATCTGTTCGTTTCAGGCCACGCGTTTGCCTCATGATTGCCATGCTTCTGGCCCGCACCCTCACCGGCACCCGCTGCCTCGTCGCGGCCATGCGGCCCCGGCACTGGGTGAAGAATGCTGTGGTGGGCGCTGCGCCTCTCTTCGCACTTGCCTTTGAGGTGGACATATTCGTGCGCGTGCTGGCGGCCTTCGCGGCTTTCTCACTCGTGGCCAGCGGCTTCTACCTCATCAACGACGTCCTGGACGTGGAGGCGGACCGGGCGCACCCGGTCAAGCGGCACCGCCCCATCGCCGCCGGCCTGGTGCCGCTGGCGCTCGCCTCGGCCGCCGCCGTGCTGTTGCTGGGGGGGAGCGTGGTGCTGAGCTTTGCCGTAGCGCCCCTGCTGGGGCTGGCCGTGAGCGTCTACGCCGTCCTGCAACTCGGCTACAACTCCGGCCTCAAGCACCGCCCCATCCTCGACGTCATGATCATCTCCGGGGGCTTCGTCCTGCGCGCCCTCGGTGGGGCGGCGGCGGCAGGCGTGGCCGTCTCGAGCTGGTTTATCCTCTGTGTGGGGCTGCTCGCCTTCTTCCTCGGCATCGAGAAGCGCAAGGCTGAGCTGAAAGCCGTGGGCGATGGCGGGACGACGCGGGCCGTCCTCCAGCAGTACACCCTGCCGTGGCTGCAACGGATGGAGAGCATTGTTACCGCTAGCGCCGTGATGTCGTACGCGCTCTACACCATCGAAGGAGCCGGCTCGGATTGGATGCTGGCGACGTTGCCCATCGTGGCCTACGCTATCTTCAAGTACCAGTATCTCTCCGAGCAGGGCGAGGGCGAGGCGCCTGAAGAGACGCTCCTGCGTCACCCCGACCTCATCATTGCTGTCGTGCTCTTTCTCATCACCGCCCCGCTCATCCTCTGGCTGACGGGCTGACGTGTCTAGGGGCAGCAGGTTACGACCCTACTTCCGGCCGAGGAATCCATGCTTCGCCATCAATCGCTTCATCTCATCCTCTGCATCCCCATCTTCAACGATTGGGCTTCGGTGGTTGAACTGATCGCTCGGATCGACCAGGTACTCGCTGCCCGAGCGGTCGAGGTGGACGTCTTGCTCGTGGACGACCGGTCAAGTGAGCGCATGCCGGCAACCCTCGGGCGCGTGTTTCGCAAGATCCGACAGGTGGAAGTGCTCCAACTCCGGCGCAATATCGGGCACCAGCGGGCCATCGCCACCGGCCTGAGTTTCATCCAGGAGCAGCGCCCGTGCGATGCCGTCGTTGTCATGGATGGCGATGGGGAGGACGCCCCCGAGGGCATCCTAACACTCCTTGACCACTTCGAGCACCGTGGGCGACGGCACATCGTCTT
>JAHEMB010000521.1 GCA_024643915.1 Rhodothermaceae bacterium
GGAGCCGACGAAAGGACGAGCCGACGAGCCGGCGGGCGCCTTCAGGCCGGCCCCTCTTCGATTCCTCGGTTATTCAGTTCCCCCTTTCAATCCTGCCGCTCTCCGCTCCCCGCTCTTCGACTCTCCACTCCGGGTCCCAGTCTGATTCCGGGTCCTTTTCTGAGAAAATCGGGCTTAAGCCGGTCCACCGCCTGCCGATACGTCAGGTACCGCTTTCCCCCCCCGGAGCCTTCCCGACGAATCCGACTTTCATGTCTGCCAACGCTGCCCTCAACGAGCTGCTGACCCGGCACAGCGCCAACGTTCGCAACGTGGCGATGCCGCCCCTACCGAGGATCCTCAAAACGATCCTCGACGCGGTGCCGCACACGATGCACGGCGAGTCGCGCATCCGCTTCCTGGCCGACCAGGTCAACGCCCTGCTGGCCAAGGACCGCGCCGCCCTGCGCGAGCACCTCGAACTGTTCGTTCGGAAAATGGTGGCCCTCGACGCGAGCGACATCGCCGTGGGCGGGCCGGGCGCACGCGGCGTCGTCTGGTACCGCGTCGATGGCGACAACAAGCCCTACGAGGAGATGGGCGAGTACGAAGTGGACGAGACGAACGTGCTCTTCCTCAACGTGCTCAACGAGGGTCAGATGAAGACCCTCTTCGACCACTTCTCCCTCGACTTCTCCTACCAGCTCCCGCCCGAGAAGGACGGCACGCGCCGCCGCTTCCGTGCTACGATCTACTTCGACGACGACCACCTCGCGCTCAACATGCGCGCTATCACGGACGAGGTGCGCCCCCTCAAGGGCCTCGAGTTCCACCCCCTCATCGAGAAGGGCATGATGTTCCGCCACGTCCGCGACGGGCTCACGCTCGTCACGGGGGTGACCGGCTCGGGCAAAAGCTCCACGCTCGACGCCGTCATCGACGCCAACAACCGCGACGTGGCCGCCAACATCGTCATTATTGCTAAGCCCATCGAGTACATGCACGCCTCTAAGAAGAGCATCGTGCGGCACCGCGAAGTGGGCAAGGATGTGAATTCGTTCAAAGACGGCGTGGTGCAGTCGCTCCGCCAGGATCCCGACATCGTCGTCATTGGCGAGATGCGCGACCCCGAGACCATCTCCGTCGGCCTCGAAATCACCGACTCCGGCCACAAGGTATTTTCCACACTCCACACCTCCTCGGCAGTCGAAAGCATCGACCGCATCATCGCCGAGTACGCGACCGAGGAGCAGAACCGCGTGCGGATCCGCCTGGCCGACGTGCTGCGCTGCGTCATCTCGCAGAAGCTGCCGCCGAAGATCGGCGGGGGGCGCGTGCTGGCGAAAGAGGTGATGTGGATGACCTCTTCCACGCGCGCCGCGATCAAAAACAACAACACCCCCGAAATCTACCAGATGATGTGGGAGGGGGGCCAGCTCGGCATGATCACCCTCGAGCAGGACCTGGCCCGCCTCGTCCAGCGCCGCCTCATCCGCCCCGAGACCGCCCTCGATTACGCCAACAACAAGCGCCGCCTGCAGCAACTGCTCCGCTAGCAACCGCCTCATCGAAGCTCCATGAAAAAGAATAACAACAACAGCGTACTGGGCGTGATGGTCAACAGCCGGGCCGTCCATGCCGTGCTGCTCCAGGACGGCCCTGAAGGCCTGCTGATGGTGCGCCGCCTGGCGCGCCAGCGCACCTCGCGCTTCGCCGCCGAACCTTCGATGGCCGCCGGCACGATGCCCGGCCTCGAAGCCGACAATGCGGCCGATGACTTCACCCTCCAGATAGGGGATAGCGGCGGCGGGGGTGGTGAGATGTTCCTCAGCTCCGAGTTCGGCGGGCTCAGTGGCGGTTTCGGTGAGGCCGAGCACGAGGCCAACCCGGCCGATGCCGCCTTTACGCTCGAGTTGGACGACCTGCTGGCCGAGTGCCGCGACGCCGGTTATGCGGACCCGACCGTGGCCTTCTGCCTCGACACCACCGACGTGGCCCACGTGGAGCTGCGCGTGCCGGTGATGAAAGCCGGAAAGCCGGGTGCGAACGGCGCCTCGAAAGACAAGCCGCGCGGCAACGGGCCAGTGGAAAGGGCCGAGTTGCTGACCCTCCTGGCGAGCCAGTTCCAGGGGGAGGTCGATCAAGAGCGCACGGCGTTCCTGCCGATGACCGCTGCCGAGGACGGCACGGCGCGTTTCCTCGCCCTCGTGCCGCAGCCGAACGACCCCGTCACCACCACGCTCCGCCAGTTGCGCGAGCAGCAGGGCACCTTTCCCACCGTGCGCCTGCTCGACACCGAGGTGCCCCTCTATCTCGGCCTGACGCGCGTGGCCCTTCGTCCGGGTGAAGAAGAGGAAGCCGAAGTTCTGCCCGAAGGCAACACCCTCATCGTCCGAAGCGGCCCCGAAGACACGCTCGTCATGTTCCTCCGGGGCGACACGCTGCAATACTGCGAGTGCCTCCGGTCGCTCACCTCCTACGAAGCCCCCGAGACCATCTGTAGCCGCGTCCTGCTGCTGCAAGACGAGTACGGCATCGGCGAGGTGCAGCACGTCCGCCTACTGTCCTACGAGAAGGAGAAGGACCTCATTGAGAGCTTCCGCATGTTCTTCCCCGACGCCGAGGTAGCGACGCTACGCGAGGGCCTGGAGCGGCTCGGTGCAGGCGGTTCCGGCGAGCCCGATGATGGCGCCCGTGTGCCGGCCGTCGCCGCCGCCCTCCGCCTCATCGACGACGGCCGCTACCAGGACCTCTTCGAGGACGTCAACCTGTTGCCGAAGAAGCTGGTGCGGCGGCCCCTGCGGATGCCCTTCTCGTGGAAGAACCTATTGGTTGGAGCGCTCGCCCTCCTCATCGTCGCCTTTTTTGCCTACCAGTATCTTGGCGTGCAGCGAGAGATCGACCAAGTGAACGACGAACTGCGCAAGTACCCGCCCATCCTGGCTCACGAAGAGCCGCAGGCGTTGCAGGCCCGCATTGACAGCCTCCAGGGCATCGTCAACCGATACGTCCACGCCCTCGACGTGCTCGACACGCTTCTGCTGGGCAGTGACCAGTGGAGCCGCGCCCTTGAGACCACCTCGCGCGAGGTCTCCAGCGTTGCCGGCCTCTGGATCGAGGACTGGGACCCCAAAACCAACTACATCCGCATCACCGGCAACGCCACCGCCCGCGACCGGGTAGTGCAGTTCGCCTCGCGGACCGATGCCAACATCGAGTCGCTCAGCTTCTCGGAAATCCGAGAATGGCCGGTTTACTCCTTCGTCATGTCCATCCCGCTGGCCGTGGAGCTGCCCGAAGCGGCCCATTACCTGCGGGCCAAAGCGACCGAAGCGCGCCAGGCCGAGGCGGCCGCCGCTGCCGCAGCCGAGGACGCCCCCGTCCAAAATTAGCTACCGGTTCCCGGTCGAGTGTGCAACCTACCGACGAACCGATAACCGACAACCGTACACGCCATGCTTACGAAGCCTGTTTATAAGATTGCGGCCGCCGCGGTGGGCCTGCTCCTGCTGGTCGGGCTCGGGTTTTACCTGGTGGGTCAGCAGAAGGACGAGTTGCAGCGCGTGCAGGACGCCGAGAAGGTGGCCCGCCTGAAGCGCGCCGAGATTGCCTCCCTCGTGGAGCAGCAGGCCGAGACGCAGCAGCAGGCCGAGGACGTGCTGCGCCGTTGGTACGCCCGCTACAAAGTGGTCCCGGCCACCCATACCAACCCGGCCGTCGTCGGCTTCCTGAACGACCTCAGCCAATCC
>JAHEMB010000522.1 GCA_024643915.1 Rhodothermaceae bacterium
CGTAGACGCCTACGGCGCTCTGCACCACCACGCCGATGCGGTTGGTGCCGTTGGCGACGGGCGCGGGCAGGCCGCAGAGGAAGATGAAGATAGGAAGCGTGATGAGCGAGCCGCTGCCCGCCAGCGTGTTGATGACCCCCGTCAGCACGCCCGCCACGACGAACAGCAGGGCGTTCCAGAAACCCAGGTCGATGCTGAAAAGGTCGGGCATGCCGGGCGTGTGGACGTATGAACGAATGGGGGTGTGGACGAGGAGTTAAAGGTAGGAGAAACCCGGCGGGTCTGGAGCATTTGCTTCATCCCTGCGCTAAGGGTCTTCGTTGGCCGCCCCGCCAGGGCCGGCAGCGCGCTCGAGACCCGTCGGGTTTGCCTTCATGCCCTCCCTATAAAGAAACCGCCCGACCTGCGATATTGCGCAAATCGAGCGGTTTGGGGAGGTGACGGGCGGATTCGAACCGCCGTACAGGGTTTTGCAGACCCTTGCCTAGCCACTCGGCCACGTCACCATGTTGCCTCCTCCCGGCCTGCCCCATAAACGCCCTTCGGCATCGCAGGTTCAGCCCGGCCAAGCGAGCGGCTTTTTCAATGAAAGCCCCCGCCCGATGTTTCAGCGCCTCTTCTTTTTCTGATCTTCCCCGGTGGCTCCGCCGAACGACCGCTCACAATCGCCCTGGGATCTCTCCTTACCAGCCCGTATCTTGTCCCTCCGCCTGCCCTTCCGACCTATTCCCCGCTCGTCATGCCCACCTATTCCCTCACTGTCAACGGCGAGGCACGCACCGTGGACGCCCCCGCCGAGATGCCGCTGCTCTGGGTGCTGCGCGACCTGCTGGAGCTGACCGGCACCAAGTACGGCTGCGGGCGCGCCTTCTGCGGTGCCTGCACCGTCCACCTCGACGGCGCCGCCGTCCGTGCCTGCGTCACGCCCGTCGCTGCTGCCGAAGGGCGAGTCGTCACCACCATCGAGGGGCTGTCCGACGACGGCGACCACCCGCTCCAGGTAGCGTGGGACGAGCTGAACGTGGCGCAGTGCGGCTACTGCCAGGCCGGCCAGCTGATGAACGCCGCCGCCTGGATGCGCGACACCCCGAATCCCTCGCCGGAAGACATCGACCGGCACCAGTCGGGCAACCTCTGCCGGTGCGGCACCTATCCGCGTATCCGCGCCGCTATCCAACGCGCCGCCGAGCTTGGATGAGTGATGCGTGAGGGTGCTTCGCTGAGACGCCTCGCTACCGGCCCCCCTCACGCATCACGCATCATGTTTCACGCTTCACGCACCCCCGCATCGACCGCAACAGTCCACGACCCCGCCAGCCTTCCTTTGCGAGCCTCCCATGTTCCTAGCTGATCAAGGCGTTTTCGAAAACCCCGCCCCGTGGCTCCGCGCCAGCCCGCCACGCGCCGCCGTCGTCAACCTGTCGCGCCGCACGTTCTTAAAGCAGACGGCAGTGGCGGCGGGTTCCACGTTCGTTCTCGGCCTCTTCGCCGGGTGTAGGTCAGAGGCCCGTCCGGTCCTTGAACAGAAAATCCCCGCGCAGGGCACCATGGCGGAGGCTGATTTCCAGCCTAACCTGCTCATCGGCCTCAACGACGCGGGCGACGTATTCATCGTCTGCACGCGCTCCGAAATGGGGCAGGGCATCCGCACTGGCATGCCGCCCGTTTTGGCCGACGAGATGGAGGCGGACTGGCAGCGCGTCCACGTCGTACAGGCCGACGGCGACGCGAAGTACGGCGACCAGAACACCGACGGCTCGCGCAGCGTCCGCAATCACTTCGACGAGTGGCGCACCGCCGGGGCCACGGCGAGGGCCATGTTGGTGGCGGCGGCGGCGCAGACGTGGGGGGTACCGGCGGGCGAGTGCGCGGCGGAGAACCACCGTGTGAGGCACACGCCCTCGGGTAAGGAACTCGGCTACGGCGAACTGGCCGCCACCGCCGCCACGTTGGACGTGCCCGAGGATCCGCCCCTCAAGCCCCGCGACCAGTGGCGCTACATCGGTAAGCCCGTGCGCGGGGTGGACAACCGCGCCATCGGCACCGGGGCCGCCGTCTTCGGCCTCGACGCCACCGCACCGGGGATGCTGCACGCGTCCATCGAGCGCTGCCCCGTCATCGGCGGGCACGTGCAGTCGTATGACGATGCGGCGGCCCGCGCCGTGCCGGGCGTCCTCGACGTGATCGAGCTGCCGGCCGCTGCCGGGCCGCCTGCTTTCCAGGCCCTCGGCGGCCTCGCCGTCCTCGCCGAGAACACGTGGGCGGCGCTCCAGGGGCGCGAAGCGCTTCAGGTGACGTGGGATCGTGGGCCGAACGTCTCGTACGATTCGGACGCCTACCGGGACGTGCTGGAGCAGAACGCCACCGCGCCGGGTAGAGAGATCCGCGCGATGGGCGACATCGGCCCGGCCCTGGCGGCGGCTTCCCAAACGGTCGAGGCTACCTATTACGTGCCCATGCTGGCGCACGCCCCGATGGAGCCGCCCAACGCCCTCGCCTGGGTGAAGGAAGACGGGACGTGCGAGATCTGGGCGCCCACGCAAGACCCGCAGACCGCGCGCGGGGTCGTCGCCCAAGCGCTCGGCCTCGAACCCGAGCAGGTCACGGTCCACGTCACGCTCCTCGGCGGCGGCTTCGGGCGCAAATCCAAGCCGGACTTCATCGTCGAGGCCGCGCTCCTCTCCAAAGCAGTCGGCGCCCCGGTCAAGGTGACCTGGACGCGCGAGGACGACGTGCGCCTCGACTACTTCCACGCGCCGAGCGTGCAGCACCTGCAAGCCGGCCTCGACGCGGCGGGCAAACCGACGGCCTGGCTCCACCGCACCACCTTCCCCAGCATCGGGGCCACCTTCCAACCGGGCGTGACCTATGCCAGCGACGGCGAGCTGGGGCTGGGCTTCACCACCGTCCCGTTCGACATACCCAACATGCGGTGCGAGAACGGCGAAGCGACGGCGCACGTTCGCATCGGCTGGCTGCGCTCGGTCTGCAACATCCACCACGCCTTCGCAGTGAACGCCTTCGCGGGTGAGCTGGCCCACGCTGCCGGGCGCGATCAGAAGGATTACCTCCTTGACCTCATCGGCCCGGACCGCTCCCTCAATCACCTCTTCGAGGGCGAGCAGGGCACCTACGGCGAGGACCTGAGCCGCTACCCCTACGAGACGGGCCGGCTGCGGCGCGTCATCGAGCTGGCGGCGGAGCAAGCCGGGTGGGGGAAGGGTCTGCCGGCGGGGCATGCCCTCGGCGTGGCGGTGCATTACAGCTTCGTCTCGTACGTGGCCCAGGTCGTTCGCGCCTCCGTGGAGGACGGCAAGGTGCGGGTGCACCGCGTCGACTGCGCAGTGGACTGCGGCACCTACGTCAACCCGGACCGGGTGAAGGCGCAGATGGAGGGCGCGGTGGTCTTCGGCCTGACCCTCGCGCTCCACGGCAACATCACCGCCAAAGAGGGCGCCGTCGAGCAGAGCAACTTCCACGACTATCCGCTCCTGCGCCTCAACGAGACGCCGGAGATCTACGTTCACCTCATCGAGAGCGAGGCGCCGCCGGGGGGTGTGGGCGAGCCGGGCGTGCCGCCCGTGGCCCCGGCCCTCGCCAACGCGCTCCTCGCCCTCACCGGCCAGCCCGTCCGCGAGCTGCCCGTCCGACTGGGGTGAAGTGTGAGGAGCCTGCCCCGATTCTGTTTATCGGGGTGAGGATGCCTTACCGAGACGTTGAAGCAA
>JAHEMB010000019.1 GCA_024643915.1 Rhodothermaceae bacterium
CATGATGAGCCGTTCCTCTCCTTGCTGCGCCCCAGCGATGGTCGAGTCGGCAATCGTAGCGGAGGCAGGCGCTTCCGGTACACGTTCTTCCTGGGCGAGGGCTTCCTGCCGGGCGACGGCGGCCGTGTCGGTGATCGGATCTTCGGTGGTGCCGGGTGACTGCTCGGGCGGAGGCGGGGCCAGCCAGAACAACCACACGAACATGATGATCGCAATCAGAACGGTCGCGATGACGACGTTACGATCCACAGTCGAATTCCTTAGAGATAGGTGGGGCTAAACCGCCGTACTTCAAGGCGTTAGCGAGGAGATCAATGAGAGCGGGTACGGAGGCCCTTTAGGGCAGTTCCGCGCGCATTGAAGTTTCATGCCGGCGGCTCGTTCGCCACGCGCTCGGCCAGCCGCTGTAAGGCGCGCGGCAGATCACGCCCGATGCAGACCGTCGCTTCCACGGGATCGCCGCGAAAAAGCACCATCACGACGAGTGTGTCGGGGCGGTGCTGAAAGAGGTCTACCAGGATGCGTTGACGAACCCGATAGACCTCTCGCAGATGTCGTTTGATGCAGTTCCGTGCGACGGCAGACCGCGCCCTGCGCCCCGGCACGAACCCGATTTGCAGCGGCACGTCGTGGCCGGTCTCGATGCGAGGCACCGTGCGGAAAAGCAGCCGCACGCAGCCGACGGCCACCGAGCCCACGTCTTGCCGACTCCGGTCGAAAAGCGGACGGATGAGCCGCTGCCGCTTCAGCCGGTACGTGCTCGGGAAAGAACGAGGTGGGGGAGAGGGCAGATCCTCAGGGGGCAGGGCCATCGGCACAGGCGCCGTGGCGCGGTTTACTTACTGCTGCGGCTGTCGCTCACGGAGAGTCGCTTGCGGCCTTTGGCGCGGCGGCGGGCCAGCAGCTTGCGGCCATTCTTCGTGGCCATGCGCGAGCGGAAGCCATGCTTGTTGGCGCGCTTGCGGCGGCTGGGTTGATACGTCCGTTTCATGGTTGCACTGGGTTAAGGCGATTCGTAAACTTGCCGGCTCTCTAACGCAGCATGCTTGCACTTGTTTGAAGGACGCACGGCGGCAGTCTTTCTTTGGCAAAGAATCATAAAGATAAGGAACTGCCTTTTCGACGCCTCGTTTCTCGCTTGACATTCACGGAAAATGAGTGTACCCTTTGACGTGAGGCGGGAATAGCTCAGTTGGTAGAGCATCAGCTTCCCAAGCTGAGGGTCGCGGGTTCGAGTCCCGTTTCCCGCTCCTATGATTGCGGAGTGCAGATTTCGGAAACGCGAATTGGGTATCGATTCGCAAGTGCAATCCGAGATCCGCGGTCCGCAATCCGCATTTAGCGGGGCGGTTAGCTCAGTTGGTTTAGAGCGCCTGCCTTACAAGCAGGAAGTCGGGGGTTCAAATCCCTCACCGCCCACCCCGAATTGCCCCGGAATAGCCCATTTTGGCCGTTCTGGGGCAATTCGTTTTTTAGTCCTCCTGCAGAATAATGCAATGTTCTGCAATAATTTGTAGAACATTTGTAGAACTCTTTTATTAGTTAGGTGATTCTGATGCTGCGCCCAGTTAGGGAATAGTTTCATTCCGCCGGATGAGTATGCGCGGGGGCCGGGGGAGCATGTAGCTCTTGCCTACGCGGCGGCGTCCAACCACGAAGGCTAACTCAGGGCGCTCCCGTTGCCAGCCAGAGGGCGTCGAGCGCCTGCCACGCGGCATAGTGGTCGATCACATTTTCAGGTCGCGTTGGCAAGGGCAGAAGGCAGCGTGCCAGGTAGCTGCATGCCACGCATGCCTTCAGGTCCCAGCATTGGTTCCTTCAGTTAAACTTCCAGCCGTGGAACTTCCAGCCGTGGAGCTTGAGGAGGGCCGCGCCTCGTATTGCGTTGTCCACACCAAGCCTCTCGAAAACCGTTAAGGACAGCAGTAAATCTTTCGTGTGGGCATAGTCAGTGTCCAAGCGGAAGCCCTGAAGCACTTCTGCCAAGATCAAATCACCTATTGCCAGCGGCTCCACGCCTAGCAATGCGTCTAATCTATTCGTCTGCGGTGTATCCTGGCCCTTGAAATAATCAACCCAGACACTTGAATCGACCACGATCATCGATCAGTCCTGATCGCCTCAAGGTCGCCTTCCCAATGCAGCTTGCCCCTAAAGATCTTGATGCGTTCTTGCTTCTTAAGGCGCAATAAGGTCTTGAGGCCGAGTTCGATGGCTTCACATTTGGTCTTGAGTCCGGTAACCTTGAGGACCTCCTTCATCAGGGTGTCATCGATGACGATGTTGGTTCTCATGGAGTTGGGGAGTCAGGTAATGTGTATATTTTGATCATTTGATACACATTTCGTAAAGAGGTTCCGTTGCTCTGGTCGGCCCCTAAGGCATCGTCTGAAAAAGGCGAACCGCGTTCCGGTATCTTGAAGGCATTCAGGGCGAGGTGAGCGTGTCTCTCAGACACACGATAGGTCTTGTCGCGGAGGTAGGCCTGCCCTGTGCGCAGAGGCGCCCGCTGCCGGCTGTTCGCGCTCCCTGGCGCGCAGGCCCTATGATCCCTCTCCCAGCGACCAGGAGGGACTCTGTTCCGCATGGGATGAGGGCAAGCTGCAATCCGTGATGAACTGCTTCTCGGAGCCGTCCGGCCGCATGACGGCTATCGTGCCGCCCTTGTCACAGTACCCCCCTTCAGGATTCGCATCGGGTGCGTCGCCGCTAAAGACCAGCCATTCGCCGTCCGGCCGCCACGATGCGTGGGCACCCTGCTCCTGGTTGTTTGTGAGCCGTGTGAGGCTCGCCCCGTTGGCATCGATCATGTAGACCCCAAAGATACGATATCTGTCTTCGCGGGAGGGCGCGGCGGTGAAGGCGATCCGGGAATCCACCGGCGACCAACTCGGCACGCCCCATCCGACCAGAGAGGCCTGAGGCGTGCCTGCGGTGATGTTGCGCAGGTTCGTGCCGTCGGCGTTCAGGACATAAAGGTCGCCCCATTCATCGTCTATCGAATTCTCATCGGGCGCCGATAAGCCGACAAAGGCGAGTTGCGTCCCGTCAGGCGACCATGTGGGAGCTTCGTACCATAGGTCATTACTGTTGGTCAGATTCACCACGTTCGCCCCGTCGGCATTCGCCACGTAAATGTCTCTCGTCCCAGTATACACCCCGGTTTCAACCTCTATCGGCCTTGCGGAAAAAGCGATCTTCGAGCCGTCTCGCGACAAAGACGGCTGAACGGCTTCCCTCAGGCCGAGGTTCTGAATAAGCAGGGTCCACTCACCTCCGCCGGCGTCTATGGTGTAGATGACACCCGTCCCTTGACTGAAGACGATCTTCGAGCCGTCTGGCGAGAAGGATGGAGTACCCTGGATCTGGCCCGGAGCCAACCTGATGCGCTCTGAGCCGTCCGGCCGCATCACGCAGAGATCGAAGAGGCCGGCGCCCAGGCTGCACCGGAAGGCGATGCGACCTTTCAGGGTGCACCCGACCTCGAAGGTGACTTCGGTCGGCCCGGTCACGGTCACCGAGGCCGTAGCACTCTCGGCGGCGCAGTTGGCGTCCACCCCGGCAAGGTCGAGTTGGTGGCTGCCCGAGGTGATCTGCGACAAGGTGACGGTCTCGTTGGGCCCGATGGTCACTTCCTCAGAGCCATTAATCATAAGCGTGTAGCCGTCGGCATCGAGATCATGCCCGGTCGTGACGGTTGTGACCCGTAGTCCGGGGGGTACGGGTTCTTCTTCTGCTCCCCCCGAGGAATCGCATCCGGTTCCCAGAGGCAACGCGAGAAGCAACGCGGCCAGCAGCCAGGGCCAGGCCGCCGGGGCGGCTTTCGAGACGAGCGAGGGGCGTTTCATGGCGCTTGCGGGTTTATGGGTGAAGGGAGAGAGAAGCATGGGTCACTGCCTGCTATGCGAGCCATAGGCGGCACGCGATGGGCGCCGCCGGTAGGCCTTGCCTGATCCCGGTTAATGTATCGTCACGGTCACATCGATGTAATCATCCCCCATGGTCTTGCAGAAAAGCCAGACTCGCTCGCCGGTGTCTGTTGTCGTCCACACGCGAAAATAACCCTCGTACCTGTACGTCCGGACACTGTCGTCTCCGTCGTCCTTGTCCAACCACGTTGCCGTCGGAGCCAGGTCACCGCGGGGGTAGAGGCTGCTATGGAAGGTGGTGCCGCCGGCGAAGGCGAAACCATCGGCCGTGCTTGCTCCGTTGAGTGCCAGGTTATGACTGTCGGAAGACTGGCCATTCTTGCGGGGAGCGTACCGCATCCACAGCGACGCGGTGAATGGCTTCGTGCCGTCAAGGACTGCTTCCAGATTGTCCTGCGCTTCCTGGTCGCCCGGCCCTTTAAACCAGCAGGCGTCCCCTTTTTCTTCCCCGATAACGACATTGAGTGAAGCTACGATCTCAGCCGCCTGGCCCTCACCGATTTCAAAGCGCCTGGCATCGTCTTTGAAGATTTTCATGCCTGCAAAGTCATCAGTCGTGGTCAGGAAGCCGTTAAAGCCGGCGTCGGCTGTTGCGCTGTTTCCACCGTCCCCTCCGCCGCCACAGGGCGGATTGTCGCACTTCATTGAGGCAGCGACAGCCTCGGTGGCAACCGGGTCGCCGGTGTCCGGCCCGACCGGTACCTCGTGGCAGCCGACGACGAGCGCCGCGGCAAGTAACAGCGTGATGCCGAACGGTACCTGCGGGCTGCAGGGAGATATTCGTCTCATCGTGATGCCTCCGTCAGATTGGGTGATCTTTTCTCTTTGACGTCACACAGCGCTTTCGTCGTCTCCGGCCCGGTAGGCGATTCGCCGGGCCCCCCTCACCCTTTATCACGATAAAACACCTCGTGAGGGACCATGCCCTGCTGTAAATAGCGCCTTTGCAGGCGCCAGATCGCCAATGGTGCTTGTCTTTTGTTCTTAAAGTGGTTATGTAGTAGGGAGGGTGGACAGGAATCGCAGAAGAAGTAGGTTGTCGTCCTCGTTTGGCGTTGCCCCGCGTTCGGGTGGTACGCCCGGCAATTCAGTAAAGCGACACTACGTCGGGGTAGCTCGTTCGGGTGCTCCCGGCGTGTCGCTGAGACTCACCGTGTCGATCCAGATCCAGCACCGGTGTCGATCCAGACCCAACACTGGCAGCCTTCATGTCAGATCCTGCAACCGTTACCCGGATGCTTGAGGCCTTGCAAGGGGGCAACCGGACCGTCGTGGGCGAACTCTTCCCGCTCGTCTACGAAGAGCTGCTGGCGCAGGCGCACCGGCAGCGGGCGCGGTGGCACGGCGACCACACGCTCAATACCACCGCGCTCGTCCACGAAGCCTATCTCAAGCTGGTCGATCAGACGCAGGGTGCCTGGGCCAGCCGTGCCCACTTTCTCGGCGTGGCCGCCAAGGCCATGCGACACATCCTGATCGATCATGCGAAGGCGCGCCGGGCCGAGAGACGCGGCGGCGACGTGCTGAAACTCTCGCTCGATGAGCTCAAGGCGGCCCTGGCGTCAGTGCTGCCACAAGAAGAGCCGCCCGAAGCGTTGCTCGCCCTGGACGAAGCGCTCCAACGGCTGGAGCAGGAGAATGCGCGCGAGGCCCAGGTCGTCGAGTGCCGGTTTTTCGGGGGCATGACGGTCCGGGAGACGGCGGCAGCCCTGGGCGTCTCGCCTACGACCGTTAAGCGGGACTGGGTCATGGCGCAGGCCTGGCTCTATCGCGAGATACAGCGCGAATGAACCGGGGCGCGTGAGCAGGAACCGGGGCGCCTGGGAATGAACCGGGGGCGCCTGGGAAGGACAACGTGCCTCTTCCTGACGAAGTCAGCAGCATGTCTGTACACGGATGGTCTCGCGCTCCGCTTTCCGTCGTGTATTATAGAGAGGCTCTTACATGGATAGCACGTCCGACACGGTAGATGGCGCCATGGATGCGGCCCGCCGAGACGAAATGAAAGCGTTGTTTGTGCAGGCGGTGGCGCTTCCTCCCGAGCAGCGCCTCGCTTTCCTGGAGGCGGCCTGCAGAGACGACGCGGCGGGCCGGGTGGAGCTCGCGTCCCTACTTGGTGCCTACGACGAGGCGCCGGACTATTTCGAACGGCTTGCCCGGGAGGCCCTGCCGAGTTCCCTGGCGGAGGAGCCACGGGCGCGCTCCCGGTCCGACCCCTATGGCCTGATCGGCCAGCACGTCGATCAGTACCAGGTTCTTTCCGTGCTCGGGGGAGGCGGCATGGGGGTCGTCTATCAGGCCCGGCATCAAACGCTCGGGCGCCTGGCTGCGCTGAAGTTCTTGTCCCCTCATCTGGGCACCGATGCGGACGCAAAGGCCCGCCTGCTCCACGAAGCCCGGACCGCCTCGGCCCTCGACCACCCCAACATCTGCACGATCTACGACGTCAGCGAAACCGAGACCGGGCAGCTCTTCATCGCGATGGCCTACTACGAGGGCGAAACCCTCAAGGCCAGGCTTAAGCAAGGCCCTTTGCCGGTAGACGAGGTGCTCACGTACGCCCTCCAGGTTGCCGAGGGGCTCGTCAGCGCGCATGCCCGCGATGTGATCCATCGAGACGTGAAGCCGGCCAATGTGTTGATCACCCCGGAGGGCGTTGCGAAGATTCTGGACTTTGGGCTCGCCAAGGTGGCGAACGTCCATCTTACCCGAAAGGGCTCGACCATGGGGACGGTGGCCTATATGTCGCCGGAACAGGCAAAGAGTCGCCATATCGATCACCGGACAGACCTGTGGTCGCTTGGGGTGGTGCTCTACGAGATGCTTGCCGGTCAGCGTCCGTTTCAGGGAGCAAACGAGCAGGCGACCATCTATGCCTTGCTTAACACCGATCCGCCCCCGCTCACCCGGTGGATCCGCGACCTGCCCCGGGCCCTCGGTTCCGTCGTGGACCGGTGCCTGCAGAAGCAGGCACATCGTCGCTTCCAGAATGCGGGCGAACTCCTCGCCGCCCTATGCCGCATCCAAGATCAACGCTCCCTCGATAGCTCCTCGCGCTCCGGTTCCATGGCGGCACGGCCCGCAGCCTCGTCCGATCGGGCACGGCTCTTCATCAGCTACAAGCGTAGCGCAACCCCCGACGACCGGGTCGCCAAGGCCCTCTGCGCCGCCCTGGGCACGCAGCACGACGTCTTCCTCGACAAGATGATGTCCGTCGGAGCTCGGTGGATCGAACAGATCGAGGCGCAGCTAGCGAAGGCCGACTTTCTGATCATCCTGCTCTCTAAAGCCTCTGTCTACAGCGAGATGGTGGCGGGCGAGATCGCGTTGGCGCATCGCCTCGCGAACGAGCAGGGCGGACGCCCCGCAATGCTGCCGGTGCGGCTGGCCTACAGAGAACCCCTGACGTATCCTCTCAACACCTACCTGGACGGCCTCAACTGGGCTTTCTGGAAAAACGATTCCGATACGCCGCACCTCGTGGCGGCCTTAGAGCAAGCTATCGTGCAGGGGAGGCTCGCCCCTCCGGCGTTCTCGCTGGCACGTGTTCTCCGGGAGCAGGACGGGCGGGCGATTCCAGAGCCGCCGGCGGCTGCCCAGCCTGCTTTCCTGGAGATGCCTGAAGGGACGATGGATCCGCACTCCGCCTTCTACGTCGAGCGTCCGGAAGACGCGGTGGCGCTCCGGGCCGTCGCCCGCTCCGGGGTCACGATTACCCTCAAAGGGCCGCGTCAGATGGGCAAAAGTTCCCTGCTGATGCGCATGATGGCGCAGGCAGCAGCGGACAAAGAAATCGTCTTCCTCGATTTTCAACTCTTCGATCAGGCCGCCTTACACGAAGCGGACACGTTCTTCCGCCAGTTCTGTGCCTGGATCACCGACGAACTCGATCTGGAGGAGCGGGTCGACGACTACTGGCGACGGCCGCTGGGCCAGAGCCAGCGCTGCACCCGCTACATGGATCGCTACGTGCTGAAAACCCTCGGCCAGCCCCTGCTGCTGGCGATGGACGAAGTCGAACGCGTCTTCGATACGCCCTTCCGCTCCGATTTCTTCAGCATGCTGCGGAGCTGGCACAACGACCGGGCCATCAAACCGCGTTGGAGGCAACTCGACCTCGCACTCGTGACCTCCACCGAGCCGTATCAACTCATCGAAAACCTGAACCAGTCGCCCTTCAATGTGGGAGAGGTCATCTCGCTGACCGACTTCACGCCCGAGCAGGTGGCCGATCTGAACCAGCGGCACGGTGCGCCCCTTTCCGAGCAGCAGGTAGGGCAGCTCATGGCGCTTCTCGGCGGGCATCCGTACCTGGTACGCAAAGCCCTCTACCTGATCGCCGGCGCGCGGCTCTCCGCAGACGATCTCTGGGCTACCGCCAGCGACGAGCGGGGCCCCTTCGGCGATCATCTGCGCTATCACCTGTTCCGGCTCCACGAACAGGAGGACCTGCTTCACGGCCTGCGCCAGGTCCTCCGCGAGCACCGCTGCGACGACGAGGCCCTCTTCTGGCGCTTGCGGGGTGCCGGCCTGGTGCGCCGCGCCGGCCGCGACATCTTGCCGCGTTCCGCCCTCTACGCCGACTTCTTCCGGGAGCATCTCGATGGTTAGGCGCAGCATCTTCACCCTCGGGGGCACAGTCCAGGCCGGTGGGGGGCGCTACCTCCCCCGCCAGGTCGATGAGGAGCTGCTGGCCCTCTGCCGGGCGGGCACGTTCGCCTTCGTGCTCTCGGCCCGGCAGATGGGGAAGTCGAGCCTGATGGTTCGCACCGCCCAGCGCCTGGCGGAGGAAGGCACCCGCTCGGTGATCGTCGACCTGACCCAGGTCGGCGTGCAGGTCAACCCCGAGGCGTGGTACCTCGGATTTATCACGGCCATCGAAGACAGCCTGGGCCTCGAAACCGCGGTCTACGACTGGTGGGAACAGCATACCTACCTCGGCTTCACGCAGCGGCTGACCCGATTCTTCCAGGAAGTGCTGCCGGCCGAAATCAGCGAGCCGGTGGTCATCTTCATCGACGAGATCGACAGCACGCTGAGCCTGCCCTTCACGGACGACTTCTTCGCCGCCATCCGCTACGTCTACAACGCCCGCTCCAGCCATCCGGCCTTCAAGAAGCTCTCGTTCGTCCTGATTGGTGTGGCGACCCCCATCGACCTGATCAGCGATCCCACAAGAACCCCGTTCAACATCGGACAGGAGGTCGATGTCGACTATTTCACGCTGGAGGAGGCGATGCCCTTGGCCGACGGGTTCGACTGCCCGCGCGAAGAGGCAAGACGAGCCCTTCGTGGCATTGTGAGCTGGACGGGCGGGCATCCCTACCTGACCCAGCGGCTCTGCTACGTCGTCGCCGAGCGATACCAGGACGCCGTGCCCGAGGCCGAGATCGAGCAGGCCGTCGCCGAGACGTTCTTCGGGGAAAAAAGCGAGCAGGACAGCAACCTGCGCTTCGTCCATGATATGCTCACGCGCCGTGCGCCCGACCCCCTTGCCGTGCTCACGACCTACCGGCAAATCCTGTTGGGGCGGCGCATCCTCGACGACAAGCAGTCTCCCACGATTACCCATCTCAAGCTTTCAGGCGTCGTCGGCCGGCGTAGCGACCGCCTGGCGGTGCGTAATCCGATCTATGCAGCGGTTTTCAATCGCCGCTGGGTCAAAGAGCAGTGGCCGGAGGCCTGGTACAAGCGCGTTCCGCCGGCCGTCATCGGGCTGGTGGCGGCCCTCTTTGCGGCTGTCCTTTTGCTCGGCCTGTTTCTGTTTCAGGCGGAAAAAACCCGGCAGGCGCAAGCCCGCACCGCCCTGCAGGAAACGCTCAACGCCCAGCTCTCCGACCAGATTCAGGTGGCCGATTCCCTGCGCCGCGTCACGGAAGAAGAGGTCGAGGTGTCCGACTCGCTACGCGCCTCCGAGCTGGCGGTCAATGTGCAGCTCTCCGACCAGATCCGGGTGGCCGATTCCCTGCGCCGCGTCACGGAGGCGACCAACGAGCAGCTCTCTGCTCAGATTCGAGTGGCCGATTCGTTGTGGCAGGCCACGGAGGTGGCAAATGAACAGCTCTCTGCGCAAATCCGTGTGGTTGACTCTCTGCGCACCATAGCCGAGGCGCGCCTGAACGAGGCCAGGCGGGCGCGCCTGGAAACTCTGACGATTGCCCTGGCCAGCAAAGCCCTGCGCCAGCTCAAGCTCGGCGATGCCGCGCTGGGCGCGTTGCTGGCAAGGCAGGCTTTCCTCTTCAGCCAGGCAGGGGAGGGGGAGTTTCTGGATCCGGTCTACGATGCCCTGATCCGGACACTCAACGCCCTCGGCGACGGCAATACCACAGCCGGCGGCCCGGATGTTCTTGCCCTGAACGGGGCCGGGGTCCGAGCCGTCGCCTACAGCCCCGATGGGCGCTGGGTCGCATCCGCCAGCGAGGATGGGGCGATCATGCTGTGGAGCCCGGAGACGGGCGCTGTGAAACGCCTCGACGGCCACACCGCGAGCGTACGGAGCCTGGCCTTCAGTCCGGACGGCACCTGGCTCGCCTCCGGCGGGGACGATGCGGCCTTGCAGCTCTGGTACAATCTGGAGACGCCGCAGCCCGGCCGGAGGCGGGTAGGAAGCCATCAGGGCGGTGTATGGGCCGTAGCGTTCGCCCCGGACGGTAAGTGCCTGGCATCGGCAGGGGCCGACCGGGTCGTTACCATAACAGACCTGGACACCAGGGCCGAGATCGGCTCGCTGTCGCTCTCAGGGAGCGGGCGGGTCCGGACGCTGGCTTTCAGTCCGAAGGGCGAACGGCTCGCTGTCGGGGGCGAAGACGGCACCCTGCGACTGTGGACCTGGGCACAACCCGGCCGTGCTCCCCTGGCGTGGAATGCCGGTCAGGGCCGGCTGCTGGCTCTCGCCTTCAGCCCGAACGGCACCCGGCTCGCTTCCGGCGGGGATCATCCGACGATTCGGTTCTGGGATATCGATCCGCCGGAGGCGCTGCCAGAGGCGCCCCCCCGGCTGGAGCGGAGCCTGCGCGGCCATGAAAGCTCCGTCAATGCCGTTGCGTTCAGCCCTGATGGCGAGCGGTTCGCCGCCGCCAGCTCCGACCACAGTGTGCAGGTCTGGCGCGTGAGTCGTCTCGATAACAGCCCCCTCCTCCTCCAGGATCACACCGCCTGGGTCTGGTCCCTGGCGTTTAGCCCCGACGGCACGAGGCTCGCTTCCGGCAGTGCCGACCGAACGGTGCGTCTGTGGCGCATCAAACCGGCCCACCTGGCCGAGCGCATCTGCACGGCTGTGCAAGGGCGTCAACTCAGCCAGGAAGAATGGACACGGTATATAGGCGCAGATTTTCAGTATGCCCGTGATTATGAACCGTGCGCTCGCCGCACGACCGCAGAGAACACCACCGGCTTTTCGCATCAGCCCTGAGAACGATGACTGGCTTCCGCATCGGCACGTTGGTCTGCCTGATCGTCGTGCTGCCCGCAACGGGCCTCGCCCAGCCTCGCTGCGACGATTCTCGGCTCGAAGAGGCAGCGGGCACCTACGATCTCGGCCTGTTTGCACAGACGCTGGGTCTGCTCAAGCCGTGCCTGCCCGAAGGCTTCCCGGGTAAGCCGCAGCGAACGAGCGCCTATGAGCTGATGGCGCTCTCCTACATCGCCACCGACTCCCTGGAGCACGCCCGAAGGTGGGTCAAGCTGTTGCTGAGCGTTGATGCCCGGTACGATCCGGATCCCGGGGTAGCCCCCCCGCTGCTCGTCGACTACGTACGCGACCTCAGGCCCCCGTGGTATACCTGGCTCTGGAAAGGGAACGCCTGGTATCACTGGGCCGGTCGCGGGGCTGTAATTGGCAGCGTGGTCTCGATACCGTTTCTGCTGCGAGGAAACTCGGCGCCCGAACTGCCTGGTCCGCCTGCGTTTCCTCCGCAGTGATCACGCCCTGGAGCTTTTCTACTGCTTCGTGAGAGACGACCGATGCTTCGTCGAACTGCCCTCCTCCTGCTCATCGGTGTGCTGGGTCCGACTGCTGGCCATGCACAGCAGATACAGGCCCTTCAGAAAGTCAGCGCTACGGAAGGCAACTTCTCAGGCCTGCTTGATGAGGGCGACCGCTTCGGCAGTGCCCTGGCGGTCCTCGGCGATCTCGACGGCGACGGCGTCACCGACCTTGCCGTGGGAGCGACCAGAGACGATGACGGGGAGGAGGGGCTCAGTGCCGACCGGGGCGCCGTGTGGATTCTGTTCCTTCACGCCGACGGCAGGGTCAAAGCCCATCAGAAGATCAGTGCACTTGAGGGCGGCTTCACGGGCCTGCTCGACGACGGCGACGGTTTCGGCAGTGCCCTCGCGCCGCTCGGCGATCTCGACGGCGATGGGACCCCGGATCTCGCCGTCGGCGCGGACAGCGACGACGATGGGGGACCCAGTCGAGGAGCCGTCTGGATCTTGTTTCTCCAAGCCGACGGCAGGGTCAAAGCCCATCAAAAGATCAGTGCGCTTGAGGGCGGCTTCACGGGCCTGCTCGACGGTGAAGACTTCTTCGGCAGCGCCCTGGCGCCGCTCGGCGACCTCGACGGCGACAGCACGCCGGATCTGGCCGTCGGTGCCCCGCTGGATGACCGGGAGCGAGGGGTGGTGTGGATTCTGTTCCTGCAACCAGACGGAAGGGTCAAGCGCCAGCAGAAGATCAGCGCCCTTGAAGGCGGCTTCACCGGCGTGCTCGACGACAGCGACCGCTTCGGCAGTGCCCTGGCAGCCCTCGGTGACCTCGACGGCAATGGCACTCCGGACCTCGCCGCGGGGGCTCCGCTCGATGATGATGGAGGATCCGGCCGTGGCGCCCTGTGGATCCTGCTCCTGCGGCCTGACGGCTTCGTGACGGGACAGCAGAAGATCAGCGCTCTGGAGGGCGGCTTCACCGGCGTGCTCGACGACGGTGACCGCTTCGGCAGTGCCCTGGCTGCTCTCGGTGACCTCGACGGCAAGGGCATCCCGGACCTCGCCGTGGGCGCCTGGGATGATGATGGAGGCGCCGACCAGGGCGCTCTGTGGGTCTTGTTTCTCCAACCCGGCGGCTCCGTAGAAGATCAACAAAAGATCAGCGCCCTTGAGGGCGGCTTTACGGGCGTGCTCGACGACAGCGACTTCTTCGGCAGTGCCCTGGCAGCCGCCGGTGACCTCGACCAGGACGGTCACCTGGACCTTGCCGTGGGGGCTCCGCTCGATGATGATGGGGGCGCTACCCTGGCTGCAGACCAGGGAGCCTTTTGGATCATCTTCAACGTCCCGCTTGCTCCACCGCGCATCGAAGACCTTCAGGAGTCATCCGGGCTGGCCATTCCCGGAGCAGACATTCGAATCACCGCCCGGATCAACGCGGTCAGCGGCGTATCGGGGGCTGCGGTCAGCTTTCGTAGAGGCGGAGACCCCGGCTTTTTTTCGGCGCCCATGAATGAAGCGTCACCCGGCAGCTATGCCTTCACCATTCCCGCTTTCGCCGTAAGCGACCGGGGCGTGGAATATTTTGTCGAGGCAGCGAGCACCGCCGGCGTCCAATCTCGCTACCCTTCTCCAGGCTTCGTCGCGGTCCCGGTGTTTGTTCCCGAGGGGCTAACCCGGCTGCTCGTCCACGGCAGCGAAGCCAGCGCCTACCGTCTCGTCTCCATCCCCCTGGATCTCGAAGACAAGAACGCACGGGCGGTTTTGGAAGACGACCTCGGTCCCTACGACAAGACCCGGTGGCGTTTCTTTGGACACCAACAGGGGGAGGTGTTTGCGGAGCTTGACGCGGAAGACCTGGACATGGCGCCTGGCCGGGCCTTCTGGCTGCTGGTCAAAGCGGCCGGGCAGACGATCGGCACCGGGCCGGGCACCACCGTTGCCACGGCTACGCCGTTTCGGGTACCGCTGCATCCGGGCTGGAACCTGGTCGGCAACCCGTTCAACTTCCCCATTCCGATCTCCCAGGTCCGAACGCAATCCGGGCAGCCCGTGGACATGCGGGCCTACGAAGGATTCTGGAATGCCGCAGGCGCCTCGCTCCAGCCTTTCGGCGGCCGCGCCGTCTTCAACGCGCTGGCCGAACCGGACACGCTGCTCATCGATCCAGATGGGTCGACCTCCGCCGGGGCCCCCGTGGAGCAGAGGAGAGCCAGCGAGGAGGAGCGTGTCTCCTGGGCGATCCGCATCGTAGCGCGTCGCGGGCAGGCCTCGGACATGGACAATCTTGCTGTTGTCGCCGAAGGAGCCGCCGCCTCCTGGGACCCGCTGGACCGGCCGGAGCCGCCGTCCATCGGCGACTACGTATCGGTTTACTTCCCCCATCCGGCGTGGGGCCGCAACACGGCCCGCTTCAGCACAGATGCACGCCCGGCGCCAAGCCACGGTGAACGATGGCGCTTTGACGTGATCACCCGGACGCCCGGCAAGGTGGTGCTGGACTTCGAAGGCATGGAGACGGTGCCTGCTGCCTTCGCCGTATGGCTCGTCGACGAGACGCTACAGGTCAGTCAGGATCTCCGCACGACGCCTCGCTACGTCCTCGCAGGCGCCGGCAGGACCGCTCCCAGCCGGTTCAGGCTGGTGGTAGGGGTTCCTACGTTCATCGGACAGGAACAGGCGGAGCTGCCGGAAGCACCGGACCACTACAGGCTGTTTCCTCCCTTTCCCAATCCATTCAACCCCGTGACCACGATCCGTTACAGCCTCCCTGCTCCGCAGGGGGTGAGTATGGAAATTTACAACGTACTGGGCGAGCGGGTGACCACGATCGTCTCGGAGGCCGAGCAGGCGGCCGGCATCCACACGGTTATATGGGAGGGGCACAATGACACCGGGGGGGAATTGGCCAGTGGCCTGTATGTTCTCCGGATGCGAGCCGGGACGTTCGTTGCAACACAGCCCATGGTGTTGATCAGGTGAGGGAACCTCTGTAGCACCCGCCCCCGGCGTGCCCTTCACAGCCCCTGAAACGCTCCCTCGATCTGGTTCTTGAAGGCATCGGGAGCGAGGTGGGCGTATCGCTCAGTCACACGATAGGTCTTGTGGCGGAGGTAGGCCTGCACCGTGCGAAGCGGCGCCCCCTGCATGACGAGCCAGAAGGCGCAGGTATGCCGGAGGTTGTGGAAGCTGA
>JAHEMB010000523.1 GCA_024643915.1 Rhodothermaceae bacterium
ATCGCCGCCGCCGAGGTGACAGGGGCCGATGCCATCCACCCCGGCTACGGCTTCCTCGCCGAGAACGAGGAATTCAGCGCCATCTGTGCCGACCACGGCATCAAGTTTATTGGCCCCTCGCCCGAGACCATTCGCCTGATGGGCGACAAGAGTCTCGCCAAAGAGACGATGCGCGACGCCGGGGTGCCCGTGGTACCGGGCTCCGGGGGCGTCGTCGAGGACGTAAAGCAGGGGATGGGCCTCGCTGCCGAGGTCGGTTATCCTGTTATCATCAAGGCCAGCGCGGGCGGCGGCGGGCGTGGCATGCGCGTGGTGCAGGAAGAGGAAAACTTCGAGCGCCAGTTCGATGCGGCGCGGAGCGAGGCCGAAGCAGCCTTCGGCAACCCTGCCGTCTACCTCGAAAAGTTTGTCGTGAAGCCCCGCCACGTCGAGATCCAGTTGCTAGGGGATGGGCAAGGCACCGTCATCCATTTCGGCGAGCGTGAGTGTTCTATCCAGCGCCGCCATCAGAAGCTGGTCGAAGAGAGCCCGTCGCCCATCGTCGATGCGGACTTGCGGAAGCGGATGGGCGAGGCGGCGGTGCGGGGCGCCGAATCGGTGAACTACGAGGGCGCCGGGACGGTGGAGTTCCTGGTGGATGCGGACCGCAACTTCTACTTCATGGAGATGAATACCCGCATCCAGGTGGAGCATCCCGTGACGGAGGAGGTGACCGACAGCGACCTCGTCGAGTACCAGATCCGCGTGGCGATGGGGGAAAACATACGGAAGCGCGAGATCGCCCTCAACGGCCACGCCATCGAATGCCGGATC
Organism: Rhodothermaceae bacterium; assembly: GCA_024643915.1. GTDB lineage: Bacteria > Bacteroidota > Rhodothermia > Rhodothermales > JAHEMB01 > JAHEMB01. The sequence continues at coordinate 814 of JAHEMB010000523.1, forward strand.
AACGCCGAGAACCCGTTCAGGAAGTTCAGCCCGTCGCCCGGCCTCATCACGGCGTTTCATCCCCCCGGCGGTCACGGCGTCCGCGTCGATACGCACGCCTACGCCGGTTACGTCATCCCGCCCCACTACGACTCGATGATCGCCAAGCTGATCGTGCGGGGCCGTACGCGTCAGCTCGCCCTGGACAAGATGCAGCGTGCCCTCGACGAGTTCGTCGTTGAAGGCGTCAAGACGACCATCCCTTTCCACCAGCAACTCATGCGCCACCCGGACTTCCGCGCCGGGAATTTCGACACGCACTTCCTCGATCACTTCGTCCTTGAACCGGAAGCGTAAATCCAAATCCGCGCGGCGGATTTGGGTGTGGACGTATGAACGTGTGGACGTATAGACGGGGTGGGGGAAGAGATCGTCCATACGTCCATACCCCCACACGTTCATACGAAACGCCGACCTCCACCCACAACGCGCCATCCCTCGAAGAGGCTTCACCCGTCCCCATCGGCAGCCTGCTGCTCGCGGATGCGGCGGTCGCGCGTCTGGCGGTATTGTTGGGCGGCCCGGTTGTGCTCGGCGAGGGTGCGGCTGAAGGTGTGGCCGCCGTTGCCCGTGGCGACGAAGTAAAGGTAGTCGTGTTTTTCCGGCTGGACGACGGCGCGGATGGAGGAGCGCGCCGGGTTAGTGAGCGGTCCCGGCGGCAGGCCCCTGAACTGGTACGTGTTGTAGGGGTGGGAGATGTTGTAATCCTGGAAGAGCAGGCGGCGTTTCTGCCCCTCCTGTTCGAGGACGGCGTACTGCACGGTGGGATCGGCCTGGAGCGGCATGCCGATGCGCAGGCGGTTCAGGTAGACCCCGGCCACGCGCGGCTTTTCCTCCTCAATGCTCGTCTCCCACTCGACGATAGACGCCATCCGAACGACCTCGTCGGTGGTCAGGCCGAGGCTGTCGGCGCCGGCCTTCATGGCATCGGTGTAGAAGCGGTCGAACTCCTGCTTGATCTTGCGGACGACGGTGGGGGCGGGGGTGAGCCAGTAGAAATGGTAGGTCTCGGGCTGGAGGTAGCCGAAGAGGTGGCGCGTGTCGGTGCCCAGTTCGGCGGCCAGGGCCGAGTCGCGTAGCGCCGCTTCGAACTCGTCGGTGGAGAAGTACATGTCGCGCCCGGCCACGGCGGCGGCCACCTCGGGGCGCGTGCCGGGCGGGATGGTGAGGCGGATGGGGGATTGCAGCCCCTTACGCAGCGTGTTAAGCAGGTCGTAATTGGACGCGCCGCTCTCCACCGAGTAATGGCCCGCTTTGATCTGGCCGCCCCAGCCCGTCGCCTTCGCCATCCAGCGGAACGTGCGGCTCGCGCCCAGGATGCCGGTGCTTTCGAGCGAATCGACGGCGGCCTCGAAGCTCGACCCCGGGGGGATTTTGACGCTGCGCTCGCCGGTGTAGACGGGGGTGTTCGGCGCGAGGATGATCCAGTAGCCGACGCCGGCTGCTGCCAGCCCCAACCCAAGCAGCACGAGGGCGGTGAGAAGGAGTGCTTTCTTCAAAACGGTTCGGGGTTTGCCGGTGGTCGGGGATGGGTTTGCCGGTTCGAGCGGAGGCCGTCGTCCTGCCAATGTTTTCTCTTTTCGATTTGTTCTGTGACGCAACGACGGCGGGATGAGGTTCACGGCTTTTTCCCTGCCGGGATTGGCGCTACTTCACTGTTTATTCGAAGGTTGGTGCGCCGCGCCGGCCTGCAACTGGCAAAGGCTTTGCCAGTTAGCAGAAGATCTGCCGGGCTTTTTCTCGGCGTCTCTTCTTTTACTCCCTCCATCAGATTGTCGCCACCATGAAACTGCTACTTTGCTGCCTCGCCGTGTTGCTGTTCGGGTTCGCCCGGACGGCCCCGGCGCAGGACGCGGCGGGCCAGATCTTCCCCTACGATTATGAAGTGAAGGACCTGGACAATGGCCTCCGTGTCATCGTCATCCCGACCGACTTCCCCAACATCGTGTCGTTGCAGATCCCGGTTGCCACGGGCTCGCGCAACGAGGTAGAGGCCGGCAAATCCGGCTTCGCGCACTTCTTCGAGCACATGATGTTCAGGGGCACTGAGAACTACCCGGCCGAGGTCTACCGCGAGGCGCTTAAGAATGCCGGCGCGGACCAGAACGCCTACACCACCGACGACTTCACCAACTACCACCTCACCTTCTCCAAAGAGGACCTGGAAGAGGTGCTGATGCTGGAGGCCGACCGGTTCCAGAATCTCAGCTACTCGGTGGAGGACTTCAAGACGGAGGCGCGGGCCGTGCTCGGCGAGTACAACAAGAACGCCTCCAGCCCCGTGCGCAAGTTCCTGGAGGTGCAGCGCAACGCCGCCTTCCAGGTGCACACGTACAAGCACACCACGATGGGCTTCATCGAAGACATCGAGGCCATGCCCGATCAATACGACTACAGCCGCATCTTCTTCGACCGCTACTACCGCCCCGAGTACACCACCGTTATCGTCGCGGGTGACGTGGAGCCGGCTCGCGTGTTTGAGTTGATCGAGAAATACTGGGGCGATTGGGAGCGCGGCAGCTACCGGGCCGAGATCCCTGCTGAGCCTGCGCCCGCCGGCCCGATCTACGAGCATGTCGATTGGGACAGCCCGACTCTGCCCTGGGTGACCGTCGCCTTTCGCGGCCCCGCCTTTTCGACCACTGCGCCGGACATGGCGGCGATGGACCTGATCTCAAATATTGCCTTCTCACCCTCCTCGCCGCTATATGAGAAGCTGGTGCTGAAGGAGCAGAAAGTGCAGGAACTGTGGTCCTACTTCCCCGACCGCAAGGACCCGATGCTGCTGACCGTGGCAGCCCAGGTGAAAGACCCCGCCGACGTGTGGTACGTCCGCGACCAGATCCAGCAGACCCTCGCTGACCTG
>JAHEMB010000524.1 GCA_024643915.1 Rhodothermaceae bacterium
ATTACCTCGTCAAGTGGGAAGTCGATACGGCCGGGCTAGAACGCTCCATCCGCTACGCCCGCGAGCGTAAACACGCCGAGGAACGCATCCGCGAGCAAGCCGCCCTCCTCGACAAAGCCCGCGATGCCATCAGCGCCACCGACCTCGATGGCTGCATTGTTTACTGGAACAAGGGTGCCGAACGCCTCACTGGCTGGACGCGGGACGAGATGTTCGGCGAGCGTGCCGAGGGCTGCCTCTACGAGCCCGACGACCCCATCCTGGCCAAGGCCCACCGCACCGTTCGCGCCGAGGGCGAATGGTCCGGCGAACTGCGCTTCAAGACGAAAGACGGGGAAGACCTGGTCGTCGAGAGCCGGTGGACGTTAGTGCGCGACGGGGCGGGCGAACCCCGGTCCATCCTCATCATCAACACCGACGTGACCGAGCGTAAGCGGCTCGAAAGCCAGTTCCTGCGGTCGCAGCGGATGGAGTCCATCGGCGGCCTCGTCGGGGGCATCGCGCACGACCTGGGCAACCTTCTCGTGCCCATCCTCCTCGGCGTGAAGGTGCTCCAGCAGCGCTTCGCCGAAGACGAGCAGGCCACGCGGACGCTCGGCATGATCCAGAAAAGCGCCCAGCGCGGCTCCGACATGGTCAAGCAGGTGCTGGCCTTCGCGCGCGGCGTCGAGGGCGAGCGTGTGCCACTCCGCGTTGACGAGATCATCCAGGAAGTCGAACGCCTGACGCGCGAGACCTTCCCCAGCAGCATCACCTTCAAGGTAGATGTCCCCAACGGCCTGCCTTCCGTCACCGGCGATGCGACCCAGCTCCAGCAGGTGCTGATGAACCTGTGTGTCAATGCCCGCGACGCTATGCCCGACGGCGGTACGCTCGCCATCCGGGTGGAGCACATGACGCTCGATGCCGACTTCTCCCAGATCGTGCTCGACGCCGAGCCGGGTTCCTACGTGCGCCTTGAGGTGACCGACACGGGTGAGGGCATCCCGCCCCGTGTGCTCGAAAAGATCTTCGAGCCGTTCTTCACCACCAAACCGACGGGCAAAGGCACCGGCCTGGGTCTCTCCACCGTCTACAGCATCATCAAGAGCCACGGCGGCTTTGTCAACGTAGACAGCGAGGCCGGGCGCGGCACCACCTTCCACGTCTACCTCCCCGCCTCGCAACGCGGCGCCGAGGTGCGCTTCGATGACGAAACAGGTGAGATCGAGCGGGCCAACGGCGAGTTGGTGCTGGTGGTGGACGATGAGGACGTGATCCGCGAAACGACACAGGTAACGCTCGAAAACGCCGGCTACCGCGTGCTGACGGCCGGCAACGGCGTTGAGGCCCTCGCTGTCTTTGAGGCACACGGGGACGAGATCGCGCTCGTGGTGACCGACCTGATGATGCCCGAGATGGACGGCATTGCAACCATCCGCGCCCTGCGCGAACGCCGGCCGGGCCTCCCCATCGTCGCCTTCAGCGGCCTGGCTGACGGCAAGGCGCGGCAGGCCCTCGACGCGGGCGCCCGCTCGTTCCTCTCCAAACCCTTCACCGCCGAAAGGCTCTGCGGTACACTTCAGGGCCTCCTCCGCCAGCAGCCCGCCTGAAGCACCCGCTTTTACCCTCCCTTTCCGCAGCCTGCCCCGCCTGAGACGATTTTACAGGCGTAGAAACGGCGTCGCAATGGCGCCCTGGCTGTCAGGATAATCTGGAGAAAAAGCGATGATTCGAACGAGTAGCGTGTCATTAGGGGTAGTTGTGGGGCTGACGGTCACCGTGCTGCTGGCCACGCCGGCGTCGGCCACCACGGCGCCGTCGAACCAGGTGGCGGGCTACGCAGTCGCCTCTCTGACGACGCCGGCGAGCGACTGCTGTCGGCGCATTGGTTTCCCTCAACGGCACAAGCTTCGTCATCGGCGCGTCGTCTTTTCGCAGAGCAGCCGGCTCAATAGTCGAAACGTGGGCTTCCGGCAGGCGAACCGACTTCAGCGACTCCAGCGTGGGCGGAGCGTGACGCGGCAGCGCATGCAACGCGGCACCCATCAGCGGCTCCAGCCGCTCCAGCCCCGCCGCCTCCATCCGAAGGTGCTAAAACGAGACAAGCGCGGGTCCCAGTACGGACAGCCTCACCCGGCCTATCAGGTACGCTCGCGTTCGGTGCAACTCCGCCCCCGCACTGGCCTGCATTGAGCGCAACTTCGCACCACGCCAACTCCGCTGACCCGAATCAAGGGACACCCTGTTGCGCGCACTACCGAATATGCACCAGGCTGCGGTGCACCGGCGCACCAGTCCCGAGGATTGAGAAGAGGTACAGGCCACTTGGCCACTGATCGGCGCGAATGGTGAGCGTGCGTACGTCGTTCTCTGCGAGAAAGCCGTCGAAGAGCACCGCGACCTCGCGCCCCTGCACATCGTGGGCTACCACGCGCACCGGCCCGGCCACGCGCGAGGAAATGGTGAGCTGCGCCTGATTGGCAAAGGGGTTGGGATAAGCGGTAAGGAATCGGAAAGGGGACGGCGGCCCTTCGGGTGAGGTACTCAGGTACTCGGGGCTGACCCAACGAGCCACGCCGGGAAAATCGTCCGCATAACTTCCCCCCACCATGAGCGCCCCGTACCAATCCGTAGCAAAAGTAGATACGTTCGCGTTGAGCCCATCAGCGAGCGGACGCCATTCCGCGCCGTCGTACCGGGCAATATGATTTAGCAGTCTGTTGGAGCCGTACCGGAAGCTGCCCCCGGCGAACAGGGTGCCCTCCTGATCTACATAGAGGGTGCTGACCCACCCATCGAATCCTTTGCCGACCGGCGTCCAGACCTCGCCGTCGTACACGGCTACGTGGCTGGCCTGTACCCCGCCGGCCTCGGTGAAAACGCCTCCGATATACAACAACTCCCCCTTCTTCGCGAAAGTGTAGACAAATGCGGTGCTGGAGGCGGCGAACAGGTCGGCGCCTAGCGACTGCCACGCCTGGCCGTCCCACCGGAGCACGTCGGCCCTGCCGTCGCCCCCTGCGAAGAGCCGATCCCCGACGTACACATGCCCCTTATCATCTGCCAGGATGGGGCCGGGCGGGCGCTCGAGCCCCGCGCCTAGCGGAGTCCAAGTAGTGCCGTCCCACTTGGCAATATGCTGGGCCGGCACCCCTGCGATCTCTACGAAGACGCCGCCGATGTAGAGGTTGCCCTGTGCATCCACGTCCATGTTAAGGACGATGGGCAGGGCACTGTCCTCCACTTCCATTTCAGATACGAGACCGGTCCACTGTTTCCCTTCAAGCCTGGCTACGTACCACAGTTGGCCGTCGATGGTGAACTGCCCTGCGGCATACAGCACGCCGTCGCGGCCTGCCGCAATCTTGTTGATGTCGCCCTCGATATCCACCACCACGGGCCACCAGCGGGAGCCGTCCCAGCGGGCGAGGCCGTTCCCGCTGATGTCTCCGATACGCTTGAAATTGCCGACGGCATACACGTTGCCCTTGCCGTCGGCTTCGAGATGGCGTACGCTGCCGTTCGCGCCCAGCCCGCTCGGCACGAAATTGTGCCAGGTGCCCTCGCGCAACACGCCGAGATTGACCACGCCGTTGGGGCCTGCAAAGCGCCCCCCTGCATACAGCGCGCCCTGCGCATCAAATGCGAGGCTGCTTATCGGAGGAAACCCGGAATCCGGTGACTTCAGTTGATCGTCGAGAATCGTCCACGCTTTGCCGTCCCATCGCTCTATT
>JAHEMB010000525.1 GCA_024643915.1 Rhodothermaceae bacterium
GAGGTGATGGTGCAGTCGCCGGACGCGGTAGATGCTCACCAGCTCAAGGACCTGCACATCCGCGTCGTCGAGCCGGAAACAAAGCCGCACGCTGAGGACAAAACAAAGGCGGTGAAGGAGCCGTCTTGATGGCCTTTTCACGGCCTGAAAGCGCGCCGATCAACCAGGACCCGGTTGCTTCATGACGGGGACGACAGACGATGGACGATTTGCGGCAGGCCACCCCGCATCGTCCATCGTCGTGAGCGCAGCGAGCCCCCTTGCCGGCTATTGCGCCGCCGGGCCGTGTGTGCCCTCCGTATCCCGGTAGAAGATCATCTCCACGACCTCATCGAAATGCTCCCGGTCCGCCTCGCCGAGGGCGGCGCGCATCTCGCGGAAAGGGCCCTCCTCCACGTCGCGGTGGACCTGCTCGGCCCACCACTCCTTCTCCAGCAGGCCGAGGAGGTTGCACCCGTACTCTTGCTCGAAGAACCGAACGAGTTGCAGCGTAGGCGCCGCCGTGTCGGAGACGGGCTGGCCCACTTCCCGAAGGAAGGAGAGAATTTTGAGATCGAACGAGGAGAGGACTTTCATGACGTTGCAGCAGATGGAAGAGGGGTAGCTGAGGGTATCGGTTAGGCAGCGGCATGGCTTAACCGCCGGATGCCGCTCTGCCAGGCGCTTCCCCACGCAGGAAATAGTTTTTGCACTGCTTGACTTTGGTTCAGGAATAATCTTGTTTAAGGATGCACTCCTGGAGGTCATTCGGCCCCGGCGAGGAAGGGAACAAGTGCGGGCCGATGGCGCGGCTGAAAGAGAGCCGGACCTCCTCTCACCTCAACCGGAGCTCTTACTATGCGCACGCTGTTACGGTTTTTTCTCCTGCTGGCCTTCGCCGTCGTCCTCGGCGGCTTTTCTGCGACGGCGACTCTTGCCCAGGTCGCTTCGGGATACGCGAATGGGTGGATTGGGTCGCCTACCTCCGGCCCGACACCGGGGGCAGACTGGACGCCGCTGCCACCTAATCCTAATCCTACCGGGCCGCCGGACGCTAACTGTATCGGCACCTCGAACGCTCAGGTCGTATGGGCGCAGTTCAGCTATGCCGGCCTCGGCATTCCGGGCGGCAGCGTCATTGAGGGTATCGAGGTGAATGTTAACTACACTAGCGTCGTTGCTCCGAGCATGCAGCTCTACTTAAGTGGCAGTCCGGTGGGTAGCACACGGACGCTGCCTGCTGCGCCTCCGGCGGGCGTAGGCTGTGCTTCTTCCTCCCTCAGAACAGCCGGCGGCCCGATGGACCTGTGGGGCACGAGCCTCACCGCCGCCAATTTTAATTCCGGCAACATCGCCGTCCGGCTCACGCGCACGACCGCCGGGCCGGATAACCCCGTGTCGATAGACATCGAGTCCGTCCAACTCGTCGTCTATTACGATGACGGCAGCAACAACGACCCGGATTGCAGCGGCGGGACCATCGCCACGCAGAACGCCAACGCCTCGTGCCAGGCTTCCATCACGGGCGCGAACGTCACCGGCGTCACCGATCCCGACGGCGATGGGCTTACGATCACCGTCAGCCCCATGACGCTGGCCCTGGGCTCCAACAGCGTCACCATCAACGCCGACGACGGCAACGGTGGGACGTGTAGCAAGATGGTCAACGTCACTGTCGTCGACGTGACCGACCCGGTCATCACGTGCCCGGCCAACGCCACCCTCAACGCCAACGCCTCGTGCCAGGCCACCTACAGCGGTCCGCCCGCCACGGCTACCGACAACTGCTCGGTGAGCGTCACCAGCGCCCCGCCGCTCCCTGCCGGCTTCACCGGCCTCGGCGGCAACGTCATCGCGTACACCGCCACCGACGGCAGCGGCAACGACGTCTCCTGCAACCAGACCGTCACCGTCCAGGACGTCACGCCGCCGGTGATCACGCTCAACGGGGCCAACCCGCAGACGCTCGAATGCGCCCTGAGCACCTACAATGAGTTGGGCGCCACGGTGACGGACAACTGCGACGCCTCGCCCAGCCTCGTTATCAACGCCGACGCCGTCGATGTGAGCATGACGGGATCCTACCCGGTCACCTACGACGCCACCGACGCCAGCGGCAACCCGGCCACGCAGAAGACCCGCACCGTCAACGTCGAAGATACGACGCCGCCGGACATCACCTGCCCGGACGATGCGACCCTGTTTGCCGACGCGGTGTGCCAGGCCACCTACACCGGCCCGCCCGCCACCGCCGTGGACGCCTGCGATGCCAGCCCAACCGTGAGTAGCCTCCCGCCCCTCCCGGCCACGTTCACGGGCGTGAGCGACAACCCCATCGATTACACCGCCACCGACGCCGACGGCAACGCCTCGATGTGCACCCAGACTGTCTCCGTCGAGGACATCACCCCGCCGACGATCACCCTGGTGGCCGGCCCCATCGAATTGTGGCCGCCCAACCATAACTACCACACCATCGACCTCGACGACCTGATCACCGCCGTCGCGGACAACTGCGACGCCATGACGGCCGACAACGTGGTGACGGCAGACGCTTCGAGCGACGAGCCGGAGAACGCTGTCGGCGGCGGCGACGGCAACACGACGGACGACATCGTCCACGCCGCCGATTGCCGGGCCGTAGACCTGCGGGCCGAGCGGCAGGGCGGCGGCAACGGGCGCGTCTACACCCTCGACCTGGAAGCCAGCGATAAGAGCATGAACGTGGGCACGGCGTCCTTCGAGGTGCATGTTGCACACAGCAAGAAGAGCGGCGCGGTAGACGACGGCCCGGCCTACAACGTCCCGGGGACGTGCCCGCTGCCGCTCCCCCTCCTGGCCGCTACGCCCACCACCGAAGCCGGCGCTCTGACCGACGCCTCGGACCGTGGTTCGGCGGCGCACGAAGCGCGCAAGGAGGCGGAGGGCGAAAAGAAGGACGCCGCTGAAGCCCACCTGGACGCGGCGCCGGGACAGCAGCACAGCCTCGCGGCGGAGGAAGCGCCGACCACCTTCATGCTGGAGGCGGCCTACCCCAACCCCTTCAACCCGCAGACCCAGATCCGCTTCGGCCTGCCAGAGACGGCCGAGGTCACCCTCGCCGTGTTCGACGCTCTGGGCCGGGAGGTGGCCCGCCTGGTCGAGGGCAGCCTTTCCGCCGGGCGGCATGAGGTGACGTTCGAGGCGCAGGACCTGCCGAGCGGGCTTTACATCTACCGTCTGACGACGCCCGAAGGCGGCTTCACGCGGACGATGCTGCTGATGAAGTGAACGCGAAGTGCCAGGAGCCATAGGCTTCTGGCCCGCAGGCGCTTCCTCCTCTACCCTGCAAGTGAGACGAGCGGATTGAGCCCGTCCGGTTGATGCCGGGCGGGCTCGTTCGTATCGGCCCGTGTCAACGACCAGGACGCCACCTACCGTGACGCGGTGCGCCCGATCAGGGCAGGGCGTGCTTTCTCCGAGGTGCTGAGAGACGGTTCGGTAAGTCAGTCTGAAGGCGAGCATGAGCCATATTCGAGAGCAAAGCCTACCAATTGGGAGGCGCATACTGGACGTACGGGCCGATCAACCGAGCCTGGTGGCGAGGGCATCGGTGGGCTTTGGGCCGGAAAGGGCCATGCGCAGCCCAACACGAGGCGTAGCCGACTGACGAAGTAAATCACCTTGCCGAACAGTCTCCGAAAGGGCCGAAAATAGATCAAGGCACACAGCCTGCTCGACAGAGCGAACCGTG
>JAHEMB010000526.1 GCA_024643915.1 Rhodothermaceae bacterium
AGGCTGCCTCGATAGCCGCCAGCGCCTCCTCCAACTGTGCTGTGTTCACGCGCGCGGCGCCCACGTAAGCATAACTCATCGTCGGGATGAGGAGGACGGGTTTGATCTCGCGGTGGAGCGAGTTGGTGTTGAAATCCTGCACCACCCCCACGACCGGCACCCCACGCGCCATCCACGAAGAAATCATTGTACCCAGCGCCTCATGCGGCGTCTCGTACCCCATCCGCCGCACGAACGCCTCGTTGACGAGCACGCTGGCAATCGTGTCTGAGGGCACGAACCCCTCCCCCGCCACCAGCTTCATCTGGTACGTTTCGAGGTAGCCGGGCTCGATGAGTTTAACCTGTGTGTTGTTCTGCAAGCGCTCGTCGCCCTTCTCGTAGTAGAAGTTCGCGTTCCAGGTGTTGTCCGAACTCGCGCCGGAGTTTGAATAGGTTACCGACTGCACCGGCCCGGCGCGGCGCATCTGCGCAGCCAGGGTCTCCAGCTTCGTCTCGTCGCGCTCAGGGATATCGAATTCGACGATGGCCTCGGGGTTGTAGCCGAGGGGGACGTCGTAAAGGTGCTGCATCTGGACCATCGCGGTGAGGGTGCAGATGATGAGCACCTGGGTGATGGCGAACTGCACGACCACCAGCCCGCGCCGCAGCGTCAGGAACGCCCCCGGCTTGCGGTCCGCCGTGCCGCGCATGGCGAGGGTGGGCGAGAGCCGGCTCAGCAGAAAGGCCGGATATAGGCCGGAGAAAACCGTCAGCGCCAGGCCCGCCAGGAACGCGAATGCCGCCAGGACGGGATCGGCGAAGGGGTTGGCCGAGAAACCCTCCCCGATAAATGACCGAGACAGGGCGATGAGCGGGTTCGCCAGGGCCAGGGCGAGGACGACGGCGAGGCCGGTGACGAGCGCCGTCTCGGTCATGAAATACGCCACGATCTGCCGGGGCGTGCCGCCCATCACCTTCCGCACCGCCACCTCTTTGGCCCGGCGGAAAACGAGGACGGTGTTGAGGTTGATGAAGTTGATACAGGCCGTCAGCAGCAAGAAGAACCCGACGAGCGCGAGTGCCCAGAGCGTCTCCCGGGCGACGATCTGCTGCTCGCCGATGGCGTTGAACCGTTCATCGAAATGGATCTCGGGGAGGGGTTGCAGGAAGTAGGTCAGGTGCGGGGCATCCTCCTCGTCCCAGTAGCGCGTCACGAAGTCGCGGAAGCCCTCGTTGATGCGCCTGGCCGGCATCCCCGGCGGCAGCTTCACCCACGCCTGCACCGACGAGGCGACGCTGCCCCAGCTATCGTTCCCCCGATAGTGCGCCTCTCCCAGGTCGAACGTGATGAGCATGTCGAGGCGCACCATCGTGTTCGGCGGCGCGTCCGCGACGATGCCCGTGACGGTCAGGTCGAATTCGTTGTCGAACGTGAGGAGGCGGCCCATCGGCTCCTCGTCACCGAAGTATTTGCGGGCGAGGCTTTCCGAGAGGACGACCGAGCGCGGGGCGTTGAAGGCCGTCGCCGGGTCGCCCTTCACCCACTGCCGCGCGAAGATGTCGAAGTACTCGGGATCGACGAAGGCGATGCCTGCCTCTTCCTTGAAGCGCGCCACCTGCCCGTCCGCTCGCTCCACGGCAATGACCACCGCGCCGAAGTTGCCGTCGGTGATGGTGACGTGCTCGGCCTCAGGGAAGTCCTGCCGGAACGCATCGACGAGGGGATAGGGCACGCCGTCGGTGTGCGAAAGGCGGTCGAACTTCGTGCTCTGGTGGACGATGCGGAAGATGCGGTCGGCGTCGGGCGTCTCGCGGTCGAAGCTGAACTCAAAGCGCACCTTTTGGAAAATGATGACGGCGCACAGCAGCCCAAGCGTCAGCCCGACGACGTTGATGAGGGTGTGCAGTTTGGAGCGGCGGAACTTGCGGAGGCTGGTCTTGACGTAGTTGGCAATCATCGCAGCGCCGGAGAAGGAGAGGGAGGAGAAAGCGGGGCTGTACGCATCGACAGGCCTACAGGTTACCCCTGAGCCGCAGCGTTGCGCAAGGCCGAAAGATCCGACCGGAATGCAACGGTGGTTTTCCGCAGGTGGCAAAGATCCGTAATGAACGGTTTGAACGCTATTGAGCACGGAGCCGAAGGCGCCCGCCCCCCGTTGCTTTTCCGCACCCGTTCATCGCCCCTGCCGAGAGATGCCCGAAGGCCCGGAAGTCCGCCGCTATGCCGACCAGCTCGACGCCGTCCTCACCGGTCTGCCTATTACCCAGCTTACCGCCCGCACGAAAGCCGCCAAAGCGTGGCTGGCTGCGCACCCCGAAGCGTTCGTGGGCAGACAGGTGGAGCGCGTCTTCGCCCACGGCAAGCACCTCGTCGGTCTGGTGGAGGGCGACCTATTTTTCCACGCGCACCTGATGATGTGGGGAAGCTGGCGGATCGTTGCCCCGACCAATCTCCTGGCGCTGGAGCGCGACCGCCGCGAGCGCGCCCGCATCGAAGTGCCGGAAGCCGTGGCCCTCCTGATGTCCGCCCCCGTGTTCGACGTAGGCGAGGGCGACCCGTACGAAGCCATCCCCAACCTCGCCGGCCTGGGGCCGGATGCCCTCCCCTACGAAGGACCTGAAGCTTTCGACGCCGACGCCTTCCTCGCGCGCCTGGGCGATATGACGAACGCCGATCGCACGATAGGCGCGGCCCTGCTCGATCAGCGCCTCGTGGCCGGCCTGGGTAATTACCTCCGCGCCGAAATCCTCTTCGCCTGCCGCCTCGACCCGTGGCGGCGCGTGGCCGACCTGACGCCGGAAAAGCTGACGTGCCTCTGCCGCACCCTTCCTGTTCTGACACGGCGTGCGTACGACCACCGCCGGACGGTGCCCGAAGGCACCCAGGAGCGGATGCTCCGCGAACCTGCCCTCGTCTACCGGCCCGGCAGTGAATGGGGCACGCGCCACTTCGTCTTCCGCCGCACCAACCTCCCCTGCCTCCGCTGCGACGACGTCGTCCGCCAACTCCACCAGGTCACCTACAAGGACGAGGAGCGCACCCAAAAGCGCATCATCTATTTTTGCCCGACCTGCCAGCAGACGACTGTGCCCGTGAAACCGCCGAAGCCGCGCCCGGCGCATGCCTCCTCATGACCGATCCGGCTGCTTTTTCCCGTTTCGCCGAAGCCGCCGAGGCCATCGCCGCTACCACCACGCGCAATGAGAAGGCCGATCGGCTCGGTGCGTATTTCGCCGCCCTGCCGGACGATGCCCTGCGCCTAGCCGCGCGCTACTTCGCGACGTGCCGGTGGGCGATGTTGCAGCGGGCCAACATGCTCACGGGCGACCTCAGTGAGACGGCCGTCCTCGCCCGTCTCATCCGGCTCGGCCCCGACCTCCTCGCCCCCGACTTCGACCGGGACGAGGCTGCCCGCCGTGTGGCCGCCGCCGGAGATGACCCCATCGGCTCGAGCGTGCTCAACCAGCAGGTGATGGCAGGCGTGGGCAACATCTTCAAGTCTGAGGGCCTCTTCCTCGCCCGCATCGATCCGCGCCGGCCCTCTTCAGACGTCAACCGCGCCGAACTCGACCATTTCTGGGACGCGCTCATCCCCCTCATGTGGGAAGGCACGAAAAGCTACGGGCGCACGCGCACCACCCCACCAAAGCTTAAGGAGGAAGGGCATCTCAACTATGTCTACCGGCGGCGCGGCCGCCCCTGCCTCGTCTGCGGCACCAAGAT
>JAHEMB010000020.1:0-1110 GCA_024643915.1 Rhodothermaceae bacterium
AGTCCTTGAAGAGGCCCGCTGTGGCCGGGAAGATGTACCAGATGTACCAGATAAAGGCGGCAATCGTCACCAGGAGCGTGATGGCCGGCGTCACCATGGCGCGGCGCACGTTCCGGTTGAACTCGTCCTTGCGCTCGATGAAACGGGCCGTGGATTCGTAGATCTCGGCCATGTTGCCGCTTTTCGAAGCCAGGCCCAGCATGTAGGCGGTGAACTTGCCCAGCATGTGCTGGTGCTTCATGAACGCCTGCTGCGCCTCCATGCCGCTCTTGAGGTCGGCGTTGAGGTCGCGGATGACCTGGCGGAGGCTGCGCGAGGAGACGTCGCTAACGAGGAGGTTGAGCACCTCGTCGAAGGGGAGCGACTCCTTGAGCAGGTTGGCCGAGAGGCGGACGAAAAGGATAATGTCCGAGTTTGGCGGCTTGCGCTGAAAGTCCAGCAGCTTCTTCTCGACCTTGACCACCTCCAGCCCCATCTTGCGGAGGGCGGAAGCCAGCTCATCTTCAGAGAAAGCCTTCTGCTCGCCGTTGATGAGCTGGCCGTTGGGGTGGCGAACACGGTAGAGGAAGGTGCGGCGCTGCTGTATGCCCTGCGGCCGGAACCGATGCTTGTCGGACAGCTCGCTCAACTTGCGCTGGGCCAACCGCTTCGATGGGGCGTAGACCGTCCCCTGGACGGGCTGCCCGGCGAGGCTGACGCCGCTAAACTTGAACTCCCTGACTGCTGCCATGATGGTCTCGCTAGAGTCGTTGCGTGGGGGTCGGGGCCGGCACGGCGGGGGGCCTTGCCGGGAAGGGTCTTGAACACGACGAGGCGGTGCGACCAACACGGCGGCACCACCTCTTGAGACGCGATGCGTTCGCATCAAGCAGCACGCGCGAAGTGCAGGAGCAAGTTATTAGCAAGGGCTAATGCTTTTTTTGCTCCCGGCGAAACGCGAGGCTACTCAGCCTCGATCGCACAGGTAATGGTGATGGTGCCGTCGTAATACGTGAGGGTCGAGTCGATCTCGGCGCCGGTGATGAACGTGCGCGCCCCGATGTCGGGATGGTGCGTGCTGCGGGCGTCGACGACGAGGTCATTGCCCGAGGCCGTCGTGAATTTGTAGCA
>JAHEMB010000020.1:1120-14967 GCA_024643915.1 Rhodothermaceae bacterium
AGCCATTGAGCGTCTCCTCTCCGAGGAAGAGGGCCTCGAAACCACCGGAGGCCAGGGCGTCATAAGTCGCATGGCCGCCACGATAGGGATCGGTGCGTAGTTTCCAGGCGATGGCTTCGGAGGCGATGGAGAGGTTGCGCTCGACGAGGTGATCTACCAGGTGCTGGTCGAACTTGACCTCGAAAGCGTAGAACCCGGCCATCACCGCCACGCCTACGAGGACGACGCCGATTACCAGCAGAAGGAGTTGTTGCTGTCCCATGGTATGCTCCCCTCTGGGGTGAACAATTTGCGGTTAGATGCTGCCACCGGACCTGTTGCCTTCCGTGTGCTGCCTGCCGCGGCTCAGATGCCGGAACGGCATCCCCGCTATAAGGGCTTAGCCTCGCGGGGATGCCGCCGGGCATCGCGTCATACGAAGGAGCTGCCTCAGGAGGGGCAGGTCGGATCGCTGGTGCCGTTGACGAGGGTGGCGATGTCTTCCGGCGACGTGCCACAGACAATCACTTTCACCTCGTTGAGCACGGTCGTGCCGTCTGATTCGTAGCTGGTGCCCGTAATCATCAAGTCGGCCGCACCAGGCGCATCGTACTCGCCGTTGAGGTTCGAGTACTTGCCGGACGAAGCGACTTCGTAGCCGACCTGCGCCATGTTGAATGCGGAAAAGTCGCCAGTGCCGGCGCCGCCGCCGAAGGCCTGCGGCTTGAGCAGCCATGCCTGGGCGTCACTGGCGATACGGATGGCGTCGTTGACCATTGCATCCGCGTTGGCCTTTTTCTGGTTCTCGCTGAAGGCCTGGATACCGACGACGACCGCGAGGCCGACGATGACGATGCCCAGAACCAGGAGCAGAAGTTGTTGCTGACCCATAATTGAGCCTCCTCAGTGGTTGGTTGGTGTGTGTTTGGTTTTCCGTGATGGTTTGGGCAGCGCCGGCGCTACCGGTTGCCGCCCCCGGAGTATCGTCGGTCTACAGGCCGGTCTTAAATCCCTTTTGAGAAGGAAGACCCGGCCTGCCTGCCGAGCGGGCCGGCGGCTACGTTCGTGCTGCACGCCCCTGCATCATTCGACCACCCTCCCCTTCATCACGCTTCATGCCACCTTCCCTCCACCCTGCCAGAGGCCGCCCAGGATCGGGGCAGAATGGACGCTGAGCGCATCCAGAAGCAGTTTTTAGCAGTTTTGGGAGAGAATCCTCCTCTCCCTTGATCCCCCATGTCATCCCGAAATACCGTTACCTTCCGTAACAGTCGGGGCAGTTATTACCCGACTTTTGTCAACGACGTAACGCGGCGGCTTCCCACCGCCGAGCCTGCGGAGGAACCGGGGCGCTCCACCGGGGATTAGCAAACAGAACGTATCGTGTCCAAAAGAAGGAGACTTCATCCCATGACGAAACAGCAGAACGAGTCCGCCCCGATGCAGAAAATCAAGGTGAAGGGCAACCAGCTCGTCGACCGCATCCGCGACATTATGGAGGAGGGCAACGCGCGCCGCGTCATCATCAAAAAGGATGACCGGACGCTGATGGAGTTTCCGCTTTCGGTGGGCGTAGGCGGAGCCACGGCAGCCGTGCTGCTCGCCCCCACCCTTGCCGCCATCGGCGCTTTCGCCGCCCTCGTGACCGATGTGGAGCTGCACGTGGAGCGCATCGCGCCGGAGCCGGGCGCCCTGCCCACGACAGCCACTCCGCCACCGCCTTCAGCCAAGAAGGACATGACCCCGACAGGGGGCACCGGGCCCAACGACCCCGCCGCCCGCCCCCCCAAGCCGACCGTCTGAGCTTCGGCGCCGAGGCCGCTTCTCCCGAGGCGGCCTCTTTTTCTTGGACGCGATGCCTCGCATGCAGGCTCTCTCTCCCATGGACCCCTCTCTCCTACCCGTTGCGTACGTCGACGTGGAGCAGGCAGCGGCGCGGCTCGACGGCGTCGCCAACCGCACCCCGGTGATGACCTCTCGCACCGTGGACCGCCGCACGGGGGCGACGGTGTTCCTCAAGTGCGAGCAGTTCCAGCGGGCGGGTGCGTTCAAGTTCCGGGGGGCCTACAACGCCCTCAGCCTGCTGCCTGAGGCGCAGCGGCAACGCGGCGTGCTTACCTTCTCCTCAGGCAACCATGCCCAGGCGATGGCCCTGGCGGGCGACCTCCTCGGCGTGCCGACGACCATCGTCATGCCCGAGGATGCTCCGTCGGTGAAGCTGGCCGCCACACGAGGCTATGGCGCGGAAGTGGTCCTTTATAATAAGGAGGAGATCACACGCGAGGCGCTGGGGCGGCAGATCGCGGAGGCGCGGGGCCTGCCCATCATCCCGCCCTACGACCACCCGCACGTCGTCGCTGGGCAGGGCACCACGGCGAAGGAACTGCTTGAGGAAGTCGAGGATCTGGACGTGCTGCTGGTGTGCTGCGGGGGCGGCGGGCTGCTCTCGGGCTGCGCCCTCACGGCGAAGACCCTCGCGCCGGATTGCCGCGTCATCGGCGTCGAGCCGGCCCGCGCCGACGATGCCACACGCTCTTTCCGCACGGGCCAACTCCACACGGTCCACAACCCCCACACCATCGCCGACGGCGCCCGCACGCCCTCCCTCGGCACCATTACCTTCCCCCTCGTCCTCCAACACGTCGATGCGATGGCGACGGTCTCGGAAGAGGCGATCCTGCGGGCGATGTTCTTCCTGTGGGAGCGGATGAAGCTGGTCGTCGAGCCAACCGGCGCCCTCGCCTTCGCCGCTCTCCTCGATGGTGCGGTGGAAGCGGCGGGGCAGCGCGTGGGCGTCATCCTCAGCGGCGGCAACGTGGACCTGCGCCACGCAGCCCACCTCTTCCAGCACCTCCCTGGCAAAACGGATTGAGTGGCCGAATGGACGAGCCGGGGAGTCGGAGAAAGGGAGAGTCGGCGATTGCTAACCCTGCATGTTTTTATCTTCGCCTCCTCGACTCCTCGACTCCCCCGCTCCTCAGCCGACGGCTTCGGCGTAGCAGGAAGCCAACTCGTCCGGGTCGGCGGCGCAGAGGCCGAGGTCGCGCAGGCGGCCATCCTGTAGCCCGTAGATCCAGCCGTGAACGGTGAGCGACTGCCCGCGATCCCAGGCATCTTGCACCACGGTCGTCTGGCAGACGTTAACCACCTGCTCGATCACGTTCAGCTCGCACAGCCGCCGCAGCCGCACTGTGTCGTCTTCAATGGCATCAAGAAGGAGAGCGTGCTTGTGGCGGACGTCCTGCACGTGCCGCAGCCAGTTGTCGATGAGGCCAAGTTTGAGGTCGCGCGCCGCCGCCTCCACCCCGCCGCAGCCGTAATGCCCGCACACGATGACGTGCCTCACCTTCAGCACCTCGACCGCGTACTGAAGCACCGACAGGCAGTTCAGATCGGTGTGGACAACCACGTTGGCGACGTTGCGATGCACGAACAGCTCGCCCGGCAGGAGGCCGACAATCTGGTTGGCCGGCACGCGGCTGTCCGCACACCCGATCCAGAGAAACTCGGGCGCCTGCTGCTGCGCCAGATGGGTGAAGAAGTCCGGCTCCTCGGCCCGCACACTTTCGGCCCAGGCCCGGTTGCTTTCGAAGAGATGAGGCAATACACGCATCTGCAAGGAAGAATTAGGAATTAGCCAGGAGCAATGAGCAATTGTTAATTGCGCATTGATACTTGTTCATTGCCAAGAGCCGCTTTGATCCGTTCGATCTGGCGGAGGTGGAGGAGATCGTGGCCGGCAAGGAGGCGGAAGATGTGGCGCACGCTCTCCTCGCCGCGTTCGCTGTGGAGCCCTACGCGCGCCCATTCCTCCTCCTTGAGGGCGCGGTAGAAGCGGAGGCTTGCCTGCCGCTGCACGGCGAACCGCTCTAACTCGGCCTCCAAGTCGGCGTCGTTGTAGCGGAGGCGCTGCGCCCACCGGTCCTGGTCGTAGCCCTGAAGGTTGGGCCGGTCGTGCGCGACGATCATGCGGAGGCGGAAGCCGTAGGCCATTTCCGAGTCGGCCAGGTGGGCCACGACCGCCATCACCGACCATCTCCCGGGCCCTTCCGGCTGCCGCAGTCGAGCTTCGCTCAGCCCCGTCACGGCGCGGCGCAGGGCGTCGGGCGTGGCGGCCTGCACCTCAAAAGGATCGTGGTCGCCTAGCAACGCGAGCTGCGCGGCGACGTAGTCAGCCGAGGAGACGGCAGCCTGCCCGGCGGGGTTGGCGAAATTCAGAGAGGGCGTCATGGCGATGGCCTGGTGGCAGGTGAAGCAGGCTGCAAGGTACGCAGCAGCACGGGGGCAGGGCAAGGTTGCAACGCCGCTTGATCGACCGTGCATATCCTTTCCTGTTGCGCCGCTGCTCTGAAATAAACAATATCGCGGGGCGGCCGATACGTTCGGCACGAAGAGTTTTCATAATCCCAAGCTGCTATGGCTATCGTAGAGAGGAAGCTGTCGGGGTGGGGTCGCTACCCCGTGGTGCAAAGCCGGGTGCAGCGCCCCGAGCGGCTGAGCGCGTTGCAGGAACTCGTGGCGCGGGCCGGCACAGGCTCGCTCACGGCGCGCGGTGCGGGCCGCAGCTACGGCGACGCCGCTCTCAACAGCAAAGGCACCACCGTACTAATGGGGCGCCTCAACCGGATGCTGGCCTTCGACGAGAAGACGGGGCTGCTCCGTTGCGAGGCGGGCGTGACGCTCGAAGAGATCCTGGCGGTGTTCGTGCCACGCGGCTGGTTCCTCCCCGTCACTCCCGGCACCAAACACGTCACGGTGGGCGGCGCTATCGCTTTCGACGTGCATGGCAAAAACCATCATTGTGACGGCGCCTTCTCCTCCTTCGTCAGCGGCCTGAAGCTGCTCACGGCTTCGGGCGAGATCGTCGCCTGCACCCGTTCACGCAACGCCAACCTGTTCCGCGCCACGGTGGGTGGAGCGGGCCTCACGGGCTTCATCACCGAGGCCGCCGTCACCCTCCGCCGCATCGAAACCTCCCGCATCCATCTCCGCCGTTTCAAAGCCCAAGACCTCGACGACGCCCTCTCCCTCTTCGACGAGCACGAGGCGAGCTACCCGTACTCCGTCGCGTGGATCGACTGCCTGGCGCGTGGCAAGGCACTCGGGCGCAGCCTCGTCATGTTCGGCCGGCACGCCCGCCGCGGCGAACTCGACGCCCGCCTCCGGGACGATCCACTCGGCTACGCACCCGGCACCCGTTTCTCCGTGCCTTTCAACCTGCCGGGTTTTGCCCTCCACCCCCTCGCCGTCAAGTCGTTCAACGCGTTCTATTATGCCCGCCAGCGCACGCGCGAGATGACGGCCATCACCGATCTCGACCCGTTCTTCTACCCGCTCGACGCTATCGGCCAGTGGAACAAGCTTTACGGGCGGCGCGGGTTCATTCAGTACCAGGCCGTCTTCCCCGCAGCGACCGGGCGCAAGGCGCTGGTGGAGGCCCTCAACCTGACGAGCCGTCGAGGCAAAGGCTCGTTCCTGGCCGTTCTTAAACGTTTCGGCGCGGCCTCCGAGGGGCTTCTCTCCTTCCCCCTGCCCGGCTACACACTCGCCCTAGACGTGCCCGTGGGGCGTGGCCTGCACGTGCTCATCGAGGGGCTCAACAGAATCGCCCTTGCGCACGGCGGCCGGGCCTACCTCGCCAAAGACGCCTACCTGACACCCGATATCTTCCGCGAGATGTACCCCGCCCTCCCCGACTTTCTAGAGATTAAAGGTGCCCACGACGAGGGCAACATCTTCTCGTCGATGCTGGCGCGGCGGCTCCAACTCCACCACGATCCCGAACTGAAGGCCGCCGAGGTGACCGTCCATGCCTGACACAATGAATGACCGGGCCGTGTTGATCGCGGGGGCTACCTCCGGCATCGCGCGTGCCCTCGCCACCGAGTTGGCGCGGCAAGGCGCCCGCCTCTACCTCACCGCCCGCGACGTCGAAGAGGCCGAACGCATCGGGCGCGACCTCCACGTCCGCTACGGCGCCGAGGTGTCATGGGATCATTTTGAAGCCGAGGACTACGACGCGCACGCCCTCCTTCTGCAAGGCGCCAAGCTTGCGATGGGCCGCCTCGACGGCGTCATCGTGGCCGCCGGGCATCTGGGCGACCAGGCGCGTGCCCAGGCCAACTTCGACCATGCCCGGCGCAGCATCAACGCCAACTTCACCGGCGTCGCCAGCTTACTCACCCACGCCGCCAACCTCTTCGAGCAGCAGGGCGAGGGCTTCATCGTCGCCCTCTCGTCGGTGGCGGGGGACCGCGGGCGGCAAAGCAACTACGTCTACGGCGCGGCCAAGGGAGCGCTCAGCCTCTTCCTTCAGGGCCTGCGCAACCGCCTCGCGCCGAAAGGTGTGCACGTCCTCACCGTCAAGCCCGGCTTCGTCGATACGCGGATGACGTTCGGCAAGGCCGGTCTCTTCCTCGTCGCCCAGCCCGAGGCCGTGGCCCGCGACGTGCTACGGGCGCTGGGGCGCCGGAAAGACGTTCTCTACACGCCGGGCTTCTGGCGCTGGATCATGCGCGCCGTCCGCGCTATCCCCGAGTCGCGCTTCAAGCGGATGGCGATGTAGCGGCGCAGGGTGCGTCTCTTCTTGAAAAAGCGATGCTATTGTTGCATTTTAGGGAAGCCCCGGCTGCTTGCAACTGCTGCGCAGGTGACGGAGGCAGACACACAGCCCTATCCAACGCAACAGCAGACGACCATGGCCGAAGTCATCGCTTCCATCGACATCGACACGCCGCCCGACGCCATCTGGGCGCTCATGTGCAACCCGTCTTGTTACCCTGAACTGGCCGATCCCACCGACCGCATGCTCTCCGTCCCGAATGAGACCTTCGGCGAAGGCTCCATCTACCGGGAGTACGGCGGCATCCCGCCTTTCAAGGGCGAGAGCACCTGGCGCGTCACCGTCTTCGAGCCCATGCGCCGGCAGATCCACGTCGGCGACGACGGCGCGATGATGATGCATCTGAACATCGAGTTAGCTCCTATCGAAGGCGGCACGCGCCTGACGCAGCGGCTGGAAATGCAGCCCCGCTGGTATCTCATGCCGGTCAACGCCGTTCTCTGGCCCCTGATGATGCGAAAGCGGGCGCAGGAAGCGATGGATAAGACGGTGCAGAACGTGAAGCGGATGGCCGAAGCCAGATCCGATTGATTTCTCCTCGCCTGAAAGCAGGGAAGGGTGAAGTTGTGAGAAACTGTTTGGTAGGTCAGGTCGAATCCTCCCTTCCCAAACTTGCTTGAGCGGACGCGATGAGAGCGTATAGGTGAGACGGCGTATGCGTGCAGCGAGCTGATTGCCCGAACTACACGATATGAGGAAGCGTCCGACGGCGTGTGCCAGGATCCACGGAGCACCTTAGAACCGGCGACGCGGTGCAACCCGGACCCGACTCCTTGGGCCACCGCGAATTCTCCAGCGAATAATTCATAACGAGCAGCGCTCAATACAAATCGTACTTCGCCAGCCGGCCATCTAGGGCGCCATTGACGAGCGGTTTTTTCCAGGTGGTCCGCAGCCCCACGTGTTTAAGCAACGCCCGGTCGCCCACATACAGGTAAGCGGTGGAGCCGGTGCAGCGCTGCTTGAGGAAATCGCCCAACATCTTGTAGAAGCCCCCCATCCGATTTTCCCGGCCCATCCGCAGGCCGTAGGGCGGGTTGCTGGCAAGCGTGACATTCTCCAGGGAATCGAGCTTGCGAAAGTCGCGCACCGCCAGGGCCACGTTTTCGCCGCCGGGGAGGGCCGCGAGGTTCTGCCGGGCCGCCGCCACCGCGTTACGATCGACGTCGCTGCCGGCGATGAGGCCGGGCGGGAGCAGACGCAGGGCGGCGTCAGCCTCGCCTTTCACCTGTTTCCACAGCGCCGGGTCGAAGTCGGGCAGCGCCTCGAAGCCGAAGTGGTCACGGAGGTAGCCGGCGGGGATACGGCAGTAGTGCATGAGGGCCTCGGCCAGCAGGGTGCCCGCGCCACACATCGGGTCATAGAAAGGCCGCTCTCCGTTCCAGCCCGTAAGCCGGATGATGGCAGCCGCAACGGTCTCCTGGAGGGGTGCCTCGCCCGCCGCGCTTCGGTAGCCCCGCCGGTGGAGCGAGCCGCCCGAGGCACCCAGGCTGATGGTGGCGTCGTTGTTTTCGATATGCAGGTTGACCCACAGGTGCGGCGCCCGCGTATCCACACTCGGGCGCTTGCCCAGCCGCTGGCGGAACGTGTCAACGATAGCATCCTTGACCCGGAGCGCCGCGTACTTCGAATGCCTGATCTTGCTGTTTGCGACGTTGGCGAAGACGGCGAACGTCTGGTCCACTGTCATGAAATCCGCCCAGTTCACATCGCAGGCGCGGCGGTAGAGGTAGTCCGGATTGTGGCACTGGAAAGAGACGAGGGGCGCCAGGACCCGGGTGGGCAGCCGCGCGCAGTAGTTTACCCGGTAGAGGGTGGCCGGATCGGCATCGAAGTACAACCCGCGATAGGCCGTCGCCACGTCGCGGGCACCTAGTTCGGCCAGTTCCTCCGCACCCAGTTCTTCCGTACCACCTGCAATCTGGGCAAAAAAACGACAGTTCTGTTGATAAAGATACATTAGCAGCTTCCGGTGAGGTTGGCTGCCCCACGCACCGCCGACCCGGCGTGTTCCCTGTAGGGCATACCGATCGCTTACGGTGCCCGGCTGTGTATCAACCCTCGCGTTTTACCCGAAGCATCATTGATCACGGCCAGTAGGTCGATTATCTTGGCCCGCCGCGCTCGGCGTCACGTCGGCCCGGCACACGCGTTCCGCCGTCAGAATATTCTCTTTCGCCCATGGCCGCTGTCCCTTCCGGAAAACCTTTGCGCAGTACGTGGTATGTGCCGCACGAGCACTGGCTGAAACGTGTCCGCCTCTACCCCTCCGGCATGACCATCGAGACGTGGGGATGGCACGGACGCCGTCGCCACTTCATTCCCCTCGAAGAAATCGAAGAGGTAGCCTTCGCGCGCCCTCACAAGAGCGAAGAGTCGGTGCTGCTGCTGCGCCTGACGAGTGGCAAGAAGGTGTGGCTCTCGATGAGAGGGCTCGTCCTGTGGAAGCTGGAGCTCGACCGCCTGCTGGGACGAGAAGGCGAGTCGTTACGGCACCCGGAAGCTGAAGCAGTACAGAAGCAGATGCGTTGAGCCCGCGTGGGAAAGAGTGAGATACCTGCTGCATCCGCACCAACAAATCGTATCGTTGGCGGTTCGTCAGCCGCTCCCAAAGCAACAGCGGCACCCCTCGGGATGAAGGGCGCCGCTGGTAGTTTACAAAGCGGTGGGTGGTGGGGCTGCCGTCTCAGGCAATCGTCTCGGATGGTCAAACTTTGACGAGGATGCCGCCACCGACAACGCGCTTCATTTCTTTCCGGCTGAGCTTTTTCATGATGCACCTCGCCATGTTTGATGCTTTCGAATCGTGTGTGATGCTTTCACCTGTATAAACGCAACCCCGAGACGGATCACGACATCCCTCCCAAACTTTTTTCTTGGGAGTGAAAACGACTTGAAATTGCGCCCGATTTAAGTTAGTGCCGCTTCGTTCGATTTAAGAGATGTGTGTTATACCGGACGTTAGGCATGGCGCTCGCCCGCAATAAGATCAAGCGCCGCTACGCTCCTGCACGACAAACGCCACATGACGTTGTCTATCCGCCCCGGTCTCTTTCGTTGCTTTGGCAGCGCCGCCCTCGCCCTGACGCTTGCTCTGTGCGCGCGCGGGGCAGGCGCGCAGGCGCCCGCTACTGTTCCTCCACCATTTCTCACCCAGTATGTCCACGATGCCTGGCAGGTGGAGGACGGCCTGCCGCAAAGCACCGTCTATGCCATCACCCAGACCCGCGACGGCTACCTCTGGCTCGGCACGCAGGGAGGACTTGTTCGCTTCGATGGGGCGCGGTTCGAAGTCTTCGATATGACGCACACAGAGGCGCTCCGCAGTAACGAGGTGCGTGCCCTCCTTGAAGACCACAACGGCAGGCTTTGGATCGGAACGAACGGCGGAGGACTGACACGCTTTCATCAAGGAGCCTTTCGGACCTACTCAGCCGCTGAAGGACTTCCCAGTGATTTTGTCCGTGCTTTATACGAAGACACCGATGGTAAACTCTGGATCGGAATGGAGGGCGGCTATCTTGCTTCTCTTCATAAAGACAAGCTTGACGCCATTGATGTAGACCTTGCTGCTGCTGACATTCATGCAATGCTAAACAGTAAGCAACAGGGGCTTTGGGCAGGCACAAGTGCTGGATTAGTGCATCTAGCGACTGGGGCACTCCGCACTTACACGAGCGAGGAGGGGTTGCCAAACGACCTGGTGTATGATGTACATCAAACCCAAGACGGTGCTCTCTGGATTGGCACGCAAAATGGCCTTTCCCGCTTTCGGGACGGGAATTTTGAGAATTTTTCCACGCGTGACGGCCTGCCGCACGACTTCGTTACTGTCCTCAACGAAGACCGCAATGGCACGCTCTGGATCGGCACGTTCGGTGGCGGGCTGGCCCGCTTCCACAACGGGCGGTTCCAGACGTTTGCAAAAGCTGACGGGCTAACGGATGACCTGGTGCGCGCGTTCTATGAGGATCGCGAAGGGAATCTATGGATCGGCACCAACGGCGGCGGGCTGAACCGCCTCCGAGCCTCGGGCAAGTTCGTCACGTGGTCGGCCGCCGAAGGGTTAGCCGATGACAACGTCTTCCCCGTGCTCGAAACCCGCGACGGCGCCGTCTGGATCGGCTCGCAAAGCGGGCTTGACCGGCTCGTTGATGGGAAAGTGACCCATTTTGGGAAGCGGGATGGCCTCGCGAGCGATTTCGTCTTCGCCCTCTACGAAGATCGGCGGGGCCAGCTGTGGGTGGGCACCTATGGCGGCGGGCTGTGCAGGCGCGTGGCTGAGCAGTTCTCCTGCCTGACGACGAAGCAAGGCCTCGCCAGCGATTTCATCTTCTCCCTACATGAAGACCGCGAAGGGACGCTCTGGATCGGCACGCTCGCCGGGATGAGCAGGTTGGAAGAAGGCACCATCACCACGACTCCGGCCATCCCGAGCGAGCCGATTCTGGCCCTGGAGGAAGACAGAGAAGGCAATCTATGGATCGGCACCCACGGAGAGGGCATCTACCGTCTTCGCAACGGCGGCGCCGATCATTTCGGCGAAGCAGAGGGTTTGGCCAGTGTTCGCATTGTTACCCTCTACGACGACGGAGAAGCGCTCTGGATCGGTACGCAGGAAGGCGGCCTCTGCCGGCTCTTCGAGGAAGCTTTCACCTGTCTCGGGACAGAGGACGGCCTCCCCAACGACGTTGTCACGCAAATCCTGGAAGACGACTTCGGCTCCCTGTGGCTGGGCACGCTCAACGGCATCGCCCGCGTGCGCAAGGCGGACCTCGCGGCCTACGCCGCCGGCCAGCTCGCAGCCCTTGATGTCACGCGGTACGGCAAGCCGGACGGGCTCAAGAGCATCGAGACGAACGGCGGGCCGCAGCCGACGGCCTGGAAGGGCCAGGACGGGCGCCTCTGGTTCTCCACTGTGGGCGGCCTCGCTACCGTCGATCCGGAGCAGCTGCATCTCAACACCGTGCCGCCCCCCGTTCACCTGGAGCGTGTCGTCGTCGATGGCAAGGTCCTCACAAGGGAAGGCGAGGTGCAGGTATCGCCCGGCAGCAAGAACTATGCATTCGACTACACGGCGACGAGCCTGGCCGTGCCGGGTCGCGTGCGGTTCAAGGTCAAGCTCGAAGGCTTCGACGACGCGTGGATCGACCTTGACAGCGAGCACCGCAGCAAATCCTACACGAACCTCTCGCCGGGGCATTACACTTTCCGCGTGCAGGCCAGCAACGACGACGGCCTGTGGAGCGAGGAGGGCGCGGCGCTCCGCTTCTACGTCCAGCCGTTCTTCTACCAGACGATCTGGTTCTACCTGCTGTGCGCCTTCCTCTTCACCTCGGTGGGCTTCGGCGCGCACCGGCTGCGCGTGCGCACCCTCCGCGCCCAGGAGCGCAAGCTGCGCCGCCTAGTGGACGTGCAGACGAAGGAACTGCAACGGCGCGGCCAGGCCCTCGAAAAGCTTAATGAGGAACTGGAGCAAAAAGTAGAAGAGCAGGTGGCGATCATCCTCAACGAGCGGCAGCATTACGAGGAAGAGCTGGTCGAGGCGAAGGAGAAAGCAGAGGAGTCGGCCCACCTCAAGTCGATGATCCTGACGAACATGAGCCATGAGATCCGCACGCCTATCTCGGCCATTATCGGCTCGGCGCAGATTCTCTCGATGGAACTCGAAGGCGGCGAGTTCCACGAGTTCGTCGAGTACATCGAGCAGAACGGCAAGCGGCTCCTCGAAACACTCAGTTCCATCCTCGACCTCTCCAAGCTGGAATCGGACGAGATGCCACTACAACCGGAAGCCCTCGACTTGGCCGACGCCGCCGTCGAGGTGGTGCAGATGCTCGAACCCATCGCGCGCTACAAGAGCGTGGACTTGCGTGCCGAGTTGAACACCGAAGAGGCGCCCGCCTGGGTGGACCGCGCCGGGCTGCGCCGCGTGCTCAACAACCTCGTCAGCAACGCCATCAAGTTCACCGACGAGGGCGAGGTGGTGGTAGCCGTCGAGCGCAACGGCCAATACGTCCGCCTGAAGGTACGTGACACGGGCGTGGGCATCGGGGAGGATTTCCTGCCGGAGCTTTTCGAAGCCTTCAAGCAGGAATCGAGCGGGCTCGACCGAAGCCACGAGGGCAGCGGCCTCGGCCTGGCCATCACCAAACGCCTCGTCGAAGCGATGGGCGGCGAGATCTCGGTCGAAAGCGCCAAGGGCCGGGGCAGCACGTTCATCACCACCTTCCCCCTCCTCCACCCCGACCAAGTGCCCGCCTAACGTCAGGAAGAGTGGGGGAATCGAGGAATCGAGGAAAGAATTAACTCGCGCCGCTCTCCGCTCTCCATTCTCCCACTCGTCAGTTCTCCGGCGGGAAATCCTTAAAGTGCCCGTTGGACTGGACGCGGCGGCGCACATCTTCGAGCTGCTCAATGCGGGGTAGGAGCATCTCCAGATGTTTGGCGAGGTAGGCGATGCGCTCGTTCTCCTTCAGTAACTCCAGCAGTTCCTGCTTCTGCGTCGGCGTCAGCCCGGCGTTGTGGGCAATGACGTAGGAGAGGTGAGGCACGTCCTGGTAGAGGCTGGGGCGGACGGTGCGGCCCGCCAGCTCCAGCAGGCGCATGTGCTGCGTGATGACGCGCTCGCGCAGATCGCGCTCCGGTGGCTCCTTCGGCTCGTCGATGGGCTTGACGTCGGCCGTCAGGTAGGTTTGATCCTCGAAGATGTCGAGGACGCGGAAACGAGCCTCGCCGCGCACGAGGATGTCGAGCCGCCCGTCCTCGTAACGGTTGACGATGCGGCTGAGGCGCGCCGTACACCCCACTTCGCTCACCTTCCCCTCGTCAAAAAGCACCACGCCGAAAGGCCGCCGCTCTGCCTGGCAATCCCGGATCATGTCCTTGTAGCGCGGCTCGAAGATATGGAGGGGCAGGCGTTCGTACGGATACAACACCAGCCCGAGGGGAAACAACGGTAGCCTCTCAATCTCCGGCATGACGGGCGACGGTGGTGGGTGCAGGGCGACACCTTATCGAATGACCGGCGCGACCCGGGGTTTCATTTTGGGTGAGCCGGGGAGCCAGGGAATGGACGAATGGACGAATAGCCATCCCTTATTGTCATGCTTGCATGTCAGCCTATCGCCGGCTCCCCGACTCCCGGACTATTCCTTTGGCCGGCTCTTCTATTCTTGTCGGGTGACGTTTTCGCTACGTCGCGCCTGCCGGGCGAACCGATTGGGAGTACGCGGCCAATAAGCCG
>JAHEMB010000527.1 GCA_024643915.1 Rhodothermaceae bacterium
GCAACGGGACCTCTATTACGTGAACAACGGCGACGGCACCTTCACCGAGCAGGGCGCCCTGAGCGGGATGGCCTACGACGAGAACGGCAAGGCGCGCGCCGGCATGGGCATCGATGTGGGCGTGGTGGATGAGACGGGCGAGCCGACCCTCTTCGTGGGCAACTTCTCCAAAGAGATGATCGGCGTCTATCGCCACCTCGGCAACGGGTTGTTCATCGACCGGGCGGCGGTGGCGCAGATCGGCCGGCCAAGTCTGCTGACGCTCACCTTCGGCCTCTTCCTCTTCGACGTCGATCTGGACGGCGACCTGGATCTGTTCGCGGCCAACGGGCACGTGCAGCCCGAGATCGGCGAGACGCAGGAGGGCATCAGCTATGCCGAGCCGCCGCACCTTTTCATCAACCGGGGCGACGGTGTGTTTGAGGACGTGGCACCCGACCTGGGCGGGGCGCTGGCGCGGCCCATCGTCGCGCGCGGGGCCGCCTACGCGGACTACGACCGCGACGGCGACCTGGACGTGCTGCTGACCGAAAACGGCGGCCCGGTTCATCTGATGCGCAGCGACCGGCAGAACGGGCACGCCCTCCGCGTGCACCTCGAAGGGCAAACGAGCAACCGGGACGGCCTCTCGGCCCGCGTCATCGCCCGCGTTGGCGTGCGGCGTATGGAGCGGTTCATCCGTACCGGCTCCAGCTTCCTCGCCGTCTCAGAGAAAGAGGCGACCTTCGGGCTGGGCGAGGCTTCCCGTGTCGATTCCCTGGTCGTCTACTGGCCGAGTGGGCAGATCGACCGGCACACCGATCTGCCTGCCGATGTGTTGATGTTGGTGAGAGAAGACGGCGAGGCGACCGTCGCTCACTCGTTTGGCACTGCCGCGCCGCTCGTCCGGCGGGAGGCAGAGGATGAATGATGCCAGTGTGGTATTGATGCGCGTTTCTTCTACTTTCCATCCCGTAAGCAAGGTCATCCCCGGCTCCCATTGGGGAACCAGGAATCGTGTGGTACTGCAAGGAAGACGTGCGCTAGCTGCGAGGCGAGCAGAGCGGCATGCTTTTGCTGAATCTCTCGGGGGCTCAGAGGCTCACGGAAGTCGCTACTTCTTTCTGGATTCCCGCCTTCGCGGGAAAGACGATACGGGAAGGAAGAATTCGGCAGGCAAAGCCCATCAGCATAGCAGAAATCACGACTTGGTCCACATCATTAGGGCACTGCTTTTTTGTCGCCCCGCGCTGCGCTGGCTGGGGTTGCTGCTCGTGCTTGGCGGCCTCGCCGCGTGCGGGGGGGCCGAGCCGGAGGCGGTCGAGCGGCCCATGAGCCCCGGGGTGCAGCGCCTGCTGTACCGGGCGACCGAAGCCTTGCAGCAGCACGCCTTCGAGGACGCCTTCGCCCTCGTCGATAGCGCGGCAGCGCAGGCGCCGGGCCTGGCCGACGTGCCGTTCCTGCGCGGGCGCATCTACGCCGAACTCGCCCGCCTGGACGAGGCGGAGGCGGCCTACCGGCAGGCACTAGACCTCCGCCCGACCTACCCCGGCGCCTGGAACAACTTGGGCAACACGGCGCATCGCCAGCAGCGCTACAGCGAAGCCATCAGCTATTACCAGCGCGAACTGGCGGCCCACCCCGATCCGCGTCCCTGGCGCGGGATGGGGCAATCCTACGTCGAACTGGGCAAGACCGACAGCGCGCGTTATGCCTTCGAGCGGGCCCTCGCCCTCGACAGCACGTTTGCCCAGGCGCACTTCGGCCTGGCGCTGTTGCTGGAGGACCTGGGCGACGCCGACGGGGCGCTCTCTGCGGCGCGGCGGGCGGCGGCCCACGAGCCCGGCAACCCCGAATACGCGTATTACGTGGGCGCCTACCTGGTGCAGCAGGGCCGCCAGGAGGAGGCGCTCGGCTACCTTCAGTCGGTCATTGAGGCATGGCCGTGGCACCAGGGCGCGCACTACAACCTCGGGCAGGCGCTCATGCGGCTCGGGCGCACGGAGGAAGCCCGTGCCTTCCAGGAGCGCGCCGAGACGTTGCGGACGCTGCAGGCGCAGATCTCCCACCACGAGAACACGGCCCGCGTGCAGCCCACCGATCCCTACGCGCACGCCGGGCTGGCCTCCTTGCTGCGCCGCGCGGGCCGCTACAACGACGCCATGCACGCCTATCAGGTGGCGCTTTTCCTGGACCCCGCGAACCTGGATTTCCGCAACAACGTAGCTGTGCTGTATCTCCTCCAGCGCGACACCACCGCCGCCATCCGAACGTTCGAGCAGATCGTCCGCGCCGACTCCACGCACGCGCACGCCTGGCTCAACCTCGGCAGCCTCTACGCCCTCTCCAGCCAGCCGGAGAAGGCCCGCACGGCCTGGCGGACCGCGCTCCGGTTCGATCCCACCAACGAACTTGCACACCGCTCCCTGGCGAAGCTGCCGCCGCCTGATTGAACTTCGTAGTCCCTGCCTCCGCGCTCTTGCCACCCGCCGCTTCTTCCGGTCCGCCATGATATTCTCTTCGACAAAGCTGGACCGAAGCAGGGCGCGGGGGGGCGTGGTGGGGCTCCTCAGGATGGGTCTGTTCCTGTTGAGCGTGGGAGGGGGCGCGATGCAGGCCCACGCGCAGGCCGCCACACTGCGGGGCTTCGTGACGGCGGCGTCGGATGGGGAGGCGTTGCAGGGCGTTAACGTGACGATTGAGAGCCTGGAGGGGGTGCTCAAAGGAGCCGTCAGCAACGGCGACGGCTTCTTCCTCATCACGGGCGTGGCGCCGGGGCGATACCAACTGCGTGCTTCTTTCATTGGCTTCGCGCCCTTCGTCGATACCCTCGATGTCGAAGCCGACGACCGGCTGCTGCTCAACCTCGTCCTTGCCGACGCGGCGTTTGAGATGGACGAGATCTCCGTGGAGGCGGACAAGGAGGGCGGCGCGGCGGGGGTGACGGCCGGGCAGCAAACCATCCAGCCCCGCGACATCGAACTGATCCCCGCGCCCGACGTCTCCGGGGATCTCGTCTCTTACCTGGCGACCATCCCCAGCGTGGTGGTGATGGGTGACCGGGGCGGGCAGGTCTTCATCCGGGGCGGCGAGCCCACCCAGAACCTGACCCTCCTCGACGGGATCGAGATCTATCAGCCGTTCCACATCCTCGGTTTCTACTCGGCCTTTTCCTCCGAGATCGTCAGCCGGGCAGACGTGTACGCGGGCGGGTTCGGGAGTGCCTTCACGGGGAAGATCTCCTCGGTGATTGATGTGCACTCGCGCAACGGTAACAAGCGCCGTTTCAGCGCCTCGGCGGCCGTGTCGCCCTTTACCAGCACGGGCCACCTGGAAGGCCCCCTCGTGCCGGACCAGATCTCTTTCCTCGGCGCGGCCCGCTACTCGATGCTCGACGCCTTCGCTGCCCGGTACGTCGATGACCCGCTGCCTTACGTTTTCGACGACGCCTTCGGCAAGGTCCATATGCGCCTGGGAGAGAACCAGCAGCTCTCCGTTACCGCGCTGCAAACGTTCGACCGGGGGACGCTGACGCCTGGCGACGACTTTTTCGGGCGAACCGACGAGGTGAGCTGGCGCAACACGGCGGTCGGCCTTCGCTACCTCATCGCGCCGCGTACCCTCCCCATCTTCGGCGAAGTCCTCGTGACGCGGTCGCGCCTGGAGAGCGCCTTCGGCCCCCGCGACGAGCCGACCCGGACCTCCGACCTGGAGCAGGTC
>JAHEMB010000528.1 GCA_024643915.1 Rhodothermaceae bacterium
GATCAGCTGGCGCAGCGCTACCCCGGCCTCAGGTGGATCGAGTACGCCGTGGAGGGGGGCAACCCGGCGAAGCAAGGAATGCAGATGGCCTTTGGCCGGCCCCTCCGGCCCCAGTACCGGTTCGCGCCCGAGAGCGTCATCGTCAGCCTCGACGCTGACTTTCTCGGGCCGACCGATCCGAACCAGGTGCAGAACACGCGTGAGTTCGCAAAGAGCCGCCGGCTCGACGGCCCGACCTCGTCCATGAGCCGTCTCTACGCGGTCGAGAGCGCCTTCACGCTCACCGGCGGACAGGCCGACAACCGGCTGCGCCTCCGCTCCAGCGACGTGCCCGCTTTCGCCGCTGCCCTTGCGTCGCGGCTGGGGGTAGGCGGCGGCCTCGTGGGCGCCCTCGCCGAGCATCCGTGGATCCCTGAGATCGCCCAAGATTTGCAGCAGGCCGGGCCGTGGGGCGTGGTGATCGCAGGCGAGACACAGCCGCCCGAGGTACACGCCATCGCCGCCGCCATCAACAGCGCCCTCGGCAGCGTCGGCACGTCGATGCTGCTCTACGACACGGGCGAGGAGCCGTCGGCGCCGATGGAGCAGGAGTTGGCCCAACTCGTGGCGGACATGCAGGCGGGCGCCGTCGATGCCCTCCTCATGCTGGGCACGAATCCCGTCTACAGCGCCCCCGCCGAACTGCGCTTTGCTGAAGCGCTACGCAGCGTCGATGAGACGATCCACGTCGGCCTCTATTTTGACGAGACGGCGGCGGCCTGCCGCTGGCACATCCCGCAAGCGCACTACCTCGAGAGCTGGGGCGACGGGCGGTCCTACGACGGCACCCTCACCCTCGCGCAGCCCCTCATCGCGCCTCTCTACGACGACGCCCACAGCCACATCGAGGTGCTGGGCCTGCTCGCCACCGGCTTCGACCAGGCGGGCTACGACCTCGTCCGCACCACCTGGCGCGGCGTCCTCCCCGGCGCCTTCGAAGAGAGCTGGCGGCGCGTGTTGCACGACGGCTTCCAGCAAGACACCGGCTACACGGCCACGGCCGCCACGGCCGGCGCGGTAGACCTGAGCGGCCTACCCGTGGCCGACCCCGCCGCTATCGAGGTCGTCTTCCGCCTCGACGCGACCGTGCTCGACGGCAGCTACGCCAACAACGCCTGGATGCAGGAGCTGCCCGACCCGACGACGAAGATCGTGTGGGACAACGTGGCCGTGATGAGCCCCGCCACCGCCGAGGCCCTCGGCCTGGATGTGGAATACGACGAGGGCAAGTTCTACGTAGACATCATCGCTATCCGCCTGGGCGAGCAAGTGGCCGAACTGCCCGTGTGGATCGCCCCCGGCCACGCCGACAACTCCATCACCGTCACCCTCGGCTATGGGCGCGACATCGCCACCGTCCGCTCACCGCGCACCTCGTGGTTCTTCGACAAAGACGAGGACACCGACGTGTACGCGCACGGCGCCCTTGCCAACGCGGTGGGCGTCAACGTGGCGCCGCTCCGCTCGGCAGCGTTCGAACGTGTGGCCGTGGGGGCCGTCGTGGAGAAGGTGGGCGACGGCTACATGATCGCCAGCACGCAGGAGCACGGCACGCTCGAAGGCCGCCCCCTAGCCCGCATGGCTACGCTCGACGAATACAAGGCACGGCCCGAGTTTGCGGGGGAAGCAGTAGGGCCGCTGGCCGGCGCCTCGGAGGCGTGGGACGAGTACCCCGCCCTCTGGCAGGACGACCACCCGTCCGATCAGCCGGCCTTCAAGGACAACGACTACTTCAACAACCAGTGGGGCATGGTCATCGACCTCAACGCCTGCACGGGTTGCAACGCCTGTGTTGTCGCTTGTAACAGCGAGAACAACATCCAGATGGTGGGCAAGGAGCAGGTGTCGAAGGGGCGCGAGATGCACTGGCTGCGCGTGGACCGCTACTTCGTCAGCGACGTGCCGGGCCGCGAGGCCACCGAGCGTGGCGAGGACGAGCCGATTGAAGAGGGCGTGGCCAGCCCGATGATGGTGATGCAGCCCCTCCCGTGCATGCACTGCGAGAACGCCCCGTGCGAGTCCGTCTGCCCCGTGGCCGCCACGGTCCACTCGCCCGACGGCATCAACGAGATGGTCTACAACCGCTGCATCGGCACGCGGTATTGCTCGAACAACTGCCCCTACAAGGTGCGGCGCTTCAACTTCTTCAACTGGTCGAAGACGCTGCCGCTGACGGTGCAGATGGCGCAGAACCCCAACGTGACGGTGCGTTTCCGGGGCGTGATGGAGAAGTGCACTTACTGCGTGCAGCGCGTCCGCGAGGTGAACCGCCGGGCCAACCTGGAGGGCCGGACCATCCGCGACGGCGAGGTGCTGACGGCCTGCCAACAGGCCTGCCCCGCCGATGCCATCGTCTTTGGCGACATCAACGACATGAACAGCAAAGTGAGCGCAGCCCGCCGCAGCGACCGCCGCTACGAGATGCTGGCCGAACTGAGTGTGAAGCCGCGCACCTCGTACCTCGCCCGTGTATACAACCCCAACCCCCGCCTCCAGCCCCTGCGTGCCGCCCCGCCGGTAGAAGGCTGACGCCATCTTTCGGACGCGCCCCGAAGGCGCAATCCGCAACCCGCAACCCGCAATCCGAAATAGACGACCGTGGCAACGACGGCACATACTGATCCGAACCTGGACACTATCGGCGGCGACGGCTACCACGCCGAGCCGGCCCTGGTGACGGGCAACCTGACCTTCCACGACGTCACCGATCTGGTGGCGTACCACGCGGAGAAGAAGACGCCGCTGGGCTGGCTGCTGGCCTTCGGCGCAGCAAGCACCGTCTTGCTGATGTTCCTCGCGGGCCTGGCCTACGTGGCGTGGAACGGTATCGGCGTGTGGGGCAACAACATCCCGGTGGGGTGGGGCTGGCCCATCGTCAACTTTGTCTTCTGGGTCGGTATCGGCCACGCGGGGACGCTCATCTCGGCCATCCTCTTCCTGTTCCGGCAGCGGTGGCGCACGTCCATCAACCGCGCGGCGGAGGCGATGACGATCTTCGCGGTGATCTGTGCCCTCGTCTTCCCGCTCTTCCACACGGGGCGCGTGTGGGTGGCCGCCTACTGGATGGTGCCGATTCCCAACCAGATGGAGATGTGGCCGCAGTTTAAGAGCCCGCTCATCTGGGACGTCTTCGCCGTGTCGAGCTATTTCACCGTTTCGCTCATCTTCTGGTACGTCGGCCTCATCCCGGACCTGGCCACCCTCCGCGACCGCGCGCGGACGATCTGGCGGCGGCGCGTGCTGGCGTTCTTCTCGCTCGGCTGGAGTGGGGCCAACCGGCACTGGCGCAACTACGAGAAAGCCTACCTCATCCTGGCCGGCCTCGCTACGCCCCTCGTGCTCTCGGTCCACTCGGTCGTGTCGTTCGACTTCGCCGTGTCCATCGTGCCCGGCTGGCACACCACCATCTTCCCGCCCT
Organism: Rhodothermaceae bacterium; assembly: GCA_024643915.1. GTDB lineage: Bacteria > Bacteroidota > Rhodothermia > Rhodothermales > JAHEMB01 > JAHEMB01. Next base: position 3,458 of record JAHEMB010000528.1, read on the forward strand.
ACTTCGTCGCAGGCGCTATCTTCTCCGGCTTCGCGATGGTGGTGACGCTCCTGGTGGTGGCGCGGAAGATCTACGGCATCGAGAACCTGATCACACTCAACCACCTGGAGAAGATGAACATCATCATCCTCGTGACAGGGACGATGGTGGGCTTCGCCTACATCACCGAGTTCTTCATCGCGTGGTACTCGGGGGTGCCGTACGAGCAATACGCCTTCATTAACCGGGCGACGGGGCC
>JAHEMB010000529.1 GCA_024643915.1 Rhodothermaceae bacterium
GTAGGTCCATGCCACGTCTGCGTTGGACACGACGAGGTCGGCCTCGATTACCTCCCCTGAAGCGAGCCGGATGCCGGAGGCGCGTTGCCCGTCGAGCGTGATTTCCTCGACCTCCTCCCCCAGCAGAAGCGTGCCGCCGAGGCCATCGACCAGATCGGCGAGGCCGTGGACGAGGGCGCCGGTGCCGCCCATCGCATAATGCACGCCCCACTTACGCTCAAGGAACGCGATGAGGGTGTAGATGGAAGTGACGTTGAACGGGTTGCCGCCCACCAGGAGCGGGTGAAAACTCAGCACCTGTCGCAGCTTCGGGTGCTTCACGTATTTCGAGACGAGGCCGTAAACCGTCCGGTAGCTCTCCAGCTTCATCATCGCCGGCACGATCCGCGCCATGTCCAGGGGCGAGGAGAAGGGCACGTGTGCCAGGGCCTCAAAGCCGACGGCGAAAATCTCTTTGCTTTTCTCGAAGAAGCGGGTGTAGCCGTCCACATCCTCTGGAGAAAACCGCGCCACCTCTCGGCGCATCGCCTCCGGGTCGCCGGTATAGTCGAAGTGCGTGCCGTCGTCGAAGCGGATGCGGTAGAAAGGCGCGACGGGCCACAGGTCGATGTCATCCTCGAAGCGGCGCCCGGCCAGCCGCCACAGCTCCTCGAACAGGAACGGCGCCGTGACGACGGTGGGACCGGCATCGAACGTGAAGCCGTTCTGCCGGAAGACACGCGCCCGCCCCCCCGGCTGCTCCAGCCGATCAACGATCGTCACGCGGAAGCCGCGCGCTCCGAGGCGCACCGCCGCAGCCAACCCTCCCAATCCAGCACCGATCACGACGGCGTGCGGCGCGTCTGGAGAGACGGCGATCGGTTCGGTGCGCGTGTTGAGACGGACATCGGCGCGGTGGACGAGGCGGTCGGCCCAGGTCATGCGGGTGCTCGATAGGGCGTGAGAAGGTCGATAAAAACAGCCAAAACGTTCATTCGTTCCGGCACGCCCGCGTCGTTACCAAAATGTCTCCGCCCGGACGTGCGGATTTGCTTTGTCTTCCAAAATGCGCGACGGCAGTTTGGACGATATCTTGAGCTGCCCAAATGCCCCACGCCGCCCTGCATCCGGCCCGGCTCACGTGCGTATAGACTTGGGCATCGCCCCCGCCGCTACTATACAGATTTCCATGTCCAGAACAACGACAGCCACACCGACCCACCGCATCACCCCTGGGGAAGCCCTCGCGCGGTTGCCCGGGCCGGACGGCGAGCGCTTCGCCACCGTCTTCACCCACGGCACCCTTCTGGCCGAAATCTACGCGCCGCGCGGCCACGACCCCCAGCAACCACACAGCCGCGACGAGATCTACGTCGTCATCAAGGGATCAGGAACGTATTACTACGATGGTCACCGCCAGCCCTGCCGCGCCGGCGACTTCCTCTTCGCCCCGGCGGGCGTCGTCCATCGCTTCGAGGATTTCTCCGACGATTTCGCCGTCTGGGTCTTCTTCTACGGCCCGGAAGGCGGCGAGGCTACTTGAAGAGAGGACGAATAGACGAATGGAAGGAGGCCGATCAACGAGATAGATTTGCTCTCAGTCTGATCCGGTGAAGGGAAGCACCCTCACGCATCACGTTTCACGCTATCATGCCGAAAGACTACGCTGCCCTGCCGCCTGCTGAAGTGCGTCGTCGCGACCGCGCCGTAGAGGATGAGACGTGGATCAAGGCGATGCTGCACCGGACCGCCTCAGGCGCGCTCGCCACCGTGCACGACGCGCAGCCGTTCATCAACACCAACCTGTTCGTCTACGACGAGGATGGACACGCCATTTATCTGCACACGGCCCAGGTGGGCCGCACGCGCGCCAACATCGAGCGGTCCGAGCGCGTCTGCTTTGCCGTGAGTGAGATGGGCCGCCTCCTCCCCGCCGAGGAAGCACTCGAGTTCAGCGTCGAGTATGCGGGCGTGACGGTCTTCGGGCGAGGCTCCCTGGTCGAAAGCAAGGAAGAGGCCGCCCGTGCACTCCAGTTGATGCTGGACAAGTATGCCCCGCATCTCCGCCCCGGCACTCATTACCGCGCCATCACAGACGAAGAGCTTAAGCGCACCGCCGTCTACCGTGTTGCCATTGAGGCGTGGAGCGGCAAGCGAAAAAAAGTCGCGGACGACTTCCCCGGCGCGTACTTTTACCAGGACCTCGCAGAAAACGCACCACCAACCCCAAGCGGCGGACGATGAAGATAGACACGAAACTGATCCACGCGGGCGAGCCGCAGCCGCGCTACGAAGGGGCCGTCAACGTCCCGATTTTTCAGTCGGCGATGTACGAAACGGGAGGCGAATGGGCCGACAAGGGAGTGCGCTACATCCGTTACAACAACACGCCCAACCACGACGTGCTGCACGCCAAGTTGGCCGCGCTCGAAAATGCCGAAGCGGCGCTCGTCACCGGCAGCGGCATGGCGGCCATCTCCGGCGCCCTCCTCGCCCACCTCAGCCCCGGCGATCGGCTCCTCGCGCACTGGTCGCTCTATGGCGGCACCCACCTTTTCCTGACCGAGGAATTGCCGCGCTTGGGCATCGAGGTGGATTTCTTCGACGCTGCAGCGCCCGAGACGTGGGAGGAAACGATGCGCGAGGGGACGCGTGTCGTCTACGTCGAGACCATCACGAACCCGCTCATGGAGGTGGTGGCCCTGGAGGAAATCGCTGCGTTCGCCCGCCGGCACGGCCTCGTTTCCCTCATTGACAACACCTTCGCCACGCCCCTCAATTTCCGCCCGGCCGAGTGGGGGTTCGACCTGTCCCTCCACAGCGCCACCAAATACCTGAACGGGCACTCGGACATCGTCGCGGGGGCGGTCATCGGGCAGGCCGAAGCGGTAGATCGGGTAAAGCGACAACTCAAGCACCTTGGCGGCACCCTCGACCCGCACGCCTGCTTCCTGCTGCATCGTGGCCTCAAGACGCTGGCCGTACGCGTCCGCCATCAGAACGCGAGCGCCCTCGCCCTGGCGCAGTTTCTCGAAGAGCACGAATCGGTGGCCCAGGTCAATTATCCCGGCCTGCCGGGCGCGCCGGACCACGCCCGCGCCCGCCACCTGCTCGACGGCTTTGGGGGCATGATAAGCTTCGAGGCAAGGCCCGGGGTGGCTGCGCCCCTCCTGGAAGCCCTCACCATGCCGATCATCGCGCCGAGCCTGGGCGGGGTCGAATCGCTCGCCATCCGCCCCGCGTTCACCTCGCACGCGGGCTTGTCCGCACAAGAGCGGCTAAAGCTCGGTGTTACCGACGACCTCGTGCGCCTCTCTATCGGCCTCGAAGACACCGACGACCTGATCGCCGACTTTGCCCGCGCCCTCGATGCCTGTCTGATGGAAAAGCAAACGATGGCCTGACCTTACCCCTTTTAGCATCAGGAGGAAAAGCATGACAGACGCATCGCACTTCCTCGACCTCTTCCGCTACAACGATTGGGCGAACGCGCGCGTCCTTGAAGCACTCGAAGCGGCGGAGCCGCGGCACGGTAAAACAGTGCGCTTCGAAAAAGCGATGGACCTCCTGAGCCATGTGCTGCGTGCGCAGACCGTGTGGCTGGGCCGCATCCGCCAGGACGACGACGCCTCCCAGCCCTTCTGGCACCGCGATGTCCTCCCCGACTGCCGCCGCCGCTCCGAGAAGACGACGCGCGACTGGCTAGCTTTTCTCGA
>JAHEMB010000530.1 GCA_024643915.1 Rhodothermaceae bacterium
TGGCCGCAGGCGGGGCAGGTGAGGGTCGATTGGCGCTGGAGGGTCGTCATGGCCGCGTGTTGTTTTCAGCAGGTGAAGAGGGATACCCAGCGCTTGCCGTTGCCGTCAGCAATTCCGCCATCGTCACGCGGGCCGGATCATAGCGCACGACGGCCCGGGCCGGCTCGTAAGTGACGTGGGCGTCGAGCACGCCGTCGCGTTGCTTGAGCGCCTGCCTGACTGTGGCGACGCACCCGGCGCAGGTCATGCCCCGGACGTCCAGCATCACCTGCCGGGCCTCGGCGGCGGCAACGACCCCCTGCGGCTTTGCATCCGGCGCGGCCAGCAGCCAGGGCGAGACGATGAGCGCGAGGACGGCGAGGGCGCCCGCCATCATCAGCCCGTGCTTCAATCGCGAGGGCGTCGCTTCGTCGCAGGCGCAGGCCGGTTGACGGGCGGCCCGGTAGCTGCGGTAGAACGCCAGGCCGAGCAGGCCCACCGCGAGGGCGACGAAAAACGGGCGGTAGGGCGCCAGCGCCGTCAGGCTACTGACCCACGCCCCGCCCACCCCGAGGGTGACGAGCAGCAACGGAACGGTGCAACACGCCGAGGCCGCGAGGGCCGCACCTAACGCACCGGCAACACGCCAATCTGTTCGTGATTCCTGCATGGCCCTACCTCTTGCTGGTGATGGACGCCGACTCCTCGTCGAGGGCTTCGAGGATGGGACAGGCGGTGGCGGGGAGGCCACTCGTACACAAGGTCACCAGGTTTTCGAGCGTCCGCTTCATGGAGCGCAGCCGTGCGAGGCGGTCTTGCAGTTGTCCGATCTTCTCCTCGTCGCACCGCTGAATGTCGCGGCACGAACCATCCGGGTCCGCCCGCAACGACAGCAACTCGCCGATTTCCCGCAGGGAGAAGCCCACCTCCTGCGCGTGCTTGATGAACGCGACACGTTTGAGGACCTCTTCATCGAACAACCGGTACCCGGCGTCGCTGCGCGGCAGGTGCGGCAGCAAGCCTTCGCGCTCGTAGTAGCGGAGCGTCTGCACACTCACGTCAAGACGATCTGCAACCTGGCCGATGGTCATGGTCAGAGCAAAGCTGCTATAAAACCTGTCTCCTTGCGTTCCTACGGCCTGTACCACGACCTTTTTTTCGCTGTTCTGGGATAACGGGAGGGATCAGCTTCATCGGACATATCGCGACCCTGGGGAGTTGCTCCAGGCCTGATATCGGTCCTCTGCGCGCCGCAGGAGGTTGGCGGTAACGCCCGCCGGAAGGTTCCACACTCGCGCAGACCTTCGTTTCTACCATCTATGCCTGTTGTGAGTCCGTCGTGGAGTGGTCCTGTGGTTACTACTTCTCCGAGTTCTCGCTCAATACGGTGAAGCCCGCGTGCTCCGCCGGAGGATTGGAGTACTTGCTCCGACGCTCTGCAGTCCAGTATTTTTCTCGTTCGGCGCTCATCTCCTCAATGCGGTCGAGCAAGGCCTGGACGTTGCTTTTATTCACTTCAATGTCCGGGAACTTCAAGTTCGGAATGAAGAGGACATCCCCCTCTTCGGTGTTTCCCTCCATATCTTGTTTCACATGCCGTTCGGTTTTGGAACTGTATTGCGGAGAAATTGGAGTCGCCATGATCCCCAGATCGTGATGGATCATCCCGATGTTGTGGCCAATCTCGTGGGCGATGACAGACGCCATGTATCCCTCTAGGTCGTCTCCAGCCGTTGGAGTCTCGACGTCTTCTGTCGGTTTCACGCCCTCCCGGCGGTCGGCTTCGCGACGGTAATAGCGAACGAGGTATTCCTCATTCTTTATGGTCTCCGTATCGATGTCGATTCCGGCAAAACTCGCCTGACCGAGGTCATCGGGAGAGGTTTTGGATGTGATCTTCGGAAGGTTCGTCTTTGCCCCTGGTGCCGTGTAGTCAATCTCGCCCCGTTTAGGCGTCTCGGAGATTCGCTTAGCCCTCATGGGTACAGCGCCTGGCGTCTCGCCGTTTATCTGAGCCAAACTGGCAACGTCCTTGTGCGGTTGAAAACCGATTTCAAAGCGCACACCGATCTTCTCGACGTCCTTCCAGTCCAGGTCCGGCCAGACGCTCCCGACCCTGAATTTGCTTTCCACGAGGCGAAGGACGGACTCCGGGAATTCGAACCTCCGGTCCCCGATCTGCTGGACAGGAACGTAGTGGTAGGTAGCGGAAATCACAAGGACGCGTTGCATCAACGGATAGGCCTCGATCTTGCGATGGACTTTCCTGGCAGTCCGGCGCCGCCTTCCTTCCAGCCACTGCGACCTTCGCTTCAGTTTTCCGGGCCGGTCGCCGAATTTCTTTCGCGTCTCTTCCAGACGCGCGGCATGCCGTTCCGGATCGACCCGGGAAATCTGCCGTTCGAAGCGGGCCCTCTTTCGTCTCTTGCTTGCCAGATGAATGCTACGGGCTAATGGGTTTTCATAGAAATCGTCGCCCTTCATCGTTTGCTCGAATTGATCCCGTGCCGCCACGGCCCGGTCCTCAAAGCCGGCTTCCTCGAAGTGCGCGATCGCGCTGCGCTGAATGGCGGGGGCGGAATTCGAGCGGGACTGTTGTATGACGTGGACCAATTCGTGCGCCAGCAAATGTCGGCCCGCCTCGGTATCGGGAGCGAATTGCGAGGCCCCAAAGTACACATGGCGGCTGTGCGTAAAGGCGCGTGCGCTGAGCCGACGGTTCAAAGAGGCCGCTTGCCCATCCGAGTGAATGCGAACGTGTCCGAAGTCGTGCCCCAAGCGTGCCTCCATATCGGATCGTATCGCGGCTGGCAAGATGCTACCTCTCGTCCGCTCAATCGCTTCTAATTCACGCGGCGTGGGATGCCGGTCATCCGCAGAGGTCGCACTCAAACGAGGCCTGTCCAAGGCCGTTGTTCGGACGGTATCGCTTCCTTTCTCCAAGCCCGCCGACGGTGCCCGCATGACCCGGTCCGTGATCCTATCGGTCTCTTGTACGTAGATGTCATTCCGCGTATCGCATGGCTGAAGAGGTCCTACGCGACCGACCGCATACTCATCCCGCCTCCCCTCTCTCTCTATCGTTTCGGAGTTGACGGTTTCTCCCCTCTCACCACAGGAGAACGCGCGCTGTTCACCATTTACATATACTGGAATCCGGCTGAAATCGTGACTGAAGCGGCCAATTTCGGTATCAGTTGTGTTTTCTCTTGCCCGCCCGGCATTGGCTTCTATGAAGCGGTGTATGGCTTGATTTCCGATCGTGCGTTGCAATTGAAGGGAGGCGTTCACCTCATGGCGCTGTGCAGAGGGTGCTTGCCCACGTAAAGTAGACTTAGCAGATGTAGCTTGCTGAGGTGCCTTGGATTGCTCTGCAAATGTGCGCATGGTTCTTCTCCTTCGAAGCTATGACGCCTAACCGCTGCTTACGCTACCAGTCGTAGTATAACCCCCAAATCTGCGTGTAATGTGACTCATGGTCGTATATCCTGCTACTTGCGCGCGATATAATACCTGCGTCTATATATCCTGCTTAATCGCGGATTTACACTACCTGTGCCAGAGGAGCCAGCCCTGTGGCCGGATACAAACTACTTGTGATAGAATATCGAAGAATCTCATCAGTAGCAAACTCGCTATATGGTAAGACACACGCCTCGACACCCGTGCGTTGGGAAAACGAAAGCCCGGAGGTTGCCTGAATAGCAGCCTCCGGG
>JAHEMB010000531.1 GCA_024643915.1 Rhodothermaceae bacterium
CACAGATGGACGTGTGGTCGCTGGGGGTGGTGCTCTACGAAATGCTCACTGGCATGCGCCCTTTCCAGGGTGCCCACGAGGCGTCAATCCTCCTCGCCATCCAGACGCAGGACCCTGCACCACTTCGGAAACAGCGCGCGGAGGTGCCCGAGCCACTGGTGCATGTCGTGACCCGCGCCCTGCAGAAAGATCCACCCGATCGTTACGCATCGATGCAGGCGCTGCTCGACGACCTGCGGCCACTGGCGGACACTTCCCCGCCGGCGACCTTTGCTTCACCGCGCGATACGGCCCAGGCTCGGATGCCAGGGCGGCTCTTCCGGCACCGACCCGCCCTGCTGGGGTTGGCAGCCGGCCTCGCCGTGCTGACCAGCCTCGTCGGGTGGTGGATCAGCAGCCCCTGGCGCGAGGCCCCGGCTGTTTCGCAGGAGCACGCCATCGCCGTCATGTATTTCGAGAACCTCACCGGCGATCCGGCACTGGCCTGGATCGAGGCCGGCATGGTCGAGATGCTCACGGCCAGCCTCGGGCAATTCGACGCCGTGGAGGTCCTCAGCAGCCAGCGCCTCTTCGACATCATGCGACAGGTGAGCCGGGGCAAGGCCGCGCAGATCGACCGGGGCACCGCCACCGAGATCGCCCGGCGGGCAGGGGTCCAAACCATGATTCTGGGCAGCGTGCTGGGGAATCGGAACCACCTCCGGCTGAACACGCAACTTGTGGATGCGGCCACCGGCGACCTCGTTGGGACCGAAGTAGTGGAGGCCGGTCTGGACGGCTCCCTCTTTGCCCTTGTGGATTCGCTAACCTGGCGCCTGGCGGCCCGCCTGGAGATCGTACCGCCTACCCGCCCGGCCGACACCCACGTGACCTACACCCTGACACGTTCGCCGGAGGCGTTGCGGCAGTATGTGGAAGGGCTGCAAGCAATGTATCGATCGAACTTTACCGAAGCCCTCTCCAGCTTCGACGCGGCGGTGGCGACCGACTCCACCTTCGCGATGGCCTATTACCACCGTGAGTTGGCCTACAGCTGGCAAACTGGCTCGGCAGACCGGGAGGCGCTCGAACGCGCCTTGCAGTATGGGGAGCACCTCTCCAAACGCGAGCGCGCCCTGATCGAGGCAACCTTCACCATGCTGGAGGACCTCCCGACACGCAAACGGGCCTTCGAGCAACTCACCCAGCGCTATGTGGACGAAAAGTTCGCCTGGTACCAACTTGGAGAAATCCTGTACCACAACTACTGGCCCCGCGCCTCTGTTGAGGTGTTCGAGCGGTCCGCCGAACTGGATCCCCACTTCCTCATCGCCTATCTCCATCTCGCCGACTTCTATTTCCATACGGATGCTTATGAGGCGGCCCGACCTGTGCTTGATGCAGTCCTTTCACTCGACTCCTTGAACGTCGAATTCCAGTTGAACAAGGCGTACCTGGACGCGGTCACGGGCAACGACGAACAGGCCCGCGACCAGCTGGTTCGCTTACTCGAACGTGTGGCCGAAGATGCTTCGCTCAACCCATTCTCCACCCTCGATGCGAAGGCTGCACTCGCAATGATGACGAGAGATTTCGAGCCCGTCATCGCTTCACTCCTGTCCTTCCGCGAGGGGGGCTATTATGGAAATGAAGGGTACGTGCTGGCGACCAACAGCCTCGCCGGCCTTGCCCTCCTCCGGGGCGATCTGGCCACCGCCGAACGGTATCTGGTCGAGGCGCGGCAGCGCCATCCGGCGTCTCCGTCTCAGCTCTACGAAGAGGGGCTGTTCAGACTGATGCGTGGCCAGATCAGGGCTGCCCGCGCCAATGCACGCACGATCCTGCGCCTCTACGACGACGGCACGGAGCCTTTCGCCGAGGTCGCGGCGCTGGGCCGGCACCTGCTCTCCCTGGCACATCTCGCCGAAGGCAACCTGGCGCCCGCCCGGGAAGCCGTTGCCGCCCTCGGAAAGCTCACCGACGATTTTCAGACCGAGTATCGCTTTCTTCACGACGACGCGTTGGGGCGTCTCGCCTGCCACGAAGGCGACACGGACGCGGCGTTGCAGCACTTCGCGGTGGCGCGGCGCGCGGTCTCTTTCACGGGGACCCAGACGGGCGTCGTTCTCCTGTTCCACAAACTGCATCTCGACGCGCAGCTGGCGTGCCTGGAGCAGGCCGGCGCCCACGAAATACTGCTTCACCATGCAGACGAAGTGCCGATCTTCGTCTACCACTTCCACGATTTCAACGCCAGCACGATGATGGTGTGGTTGCGCACGCTCCGCCGCAAGGCCCACGCCTACGAGGCCCTGGGACGCACCCGGCAGGCGGCTGCTACGTACGAGGAATTCCTGACGTTCTGGAAGGACCCTACGTTGCCCGGGGTGCGCGAGGCCCAGTCACGTAGGGCACGCCTGACGCAATGAAGGGCCCGTGGAGCACCGGTACGAGAAAAAAATTCAGGAGCGCGTGAGGGAATGGCGACGCCTTTTACGCTTTTGAACCGAGGGGTCGCGGCAAACGCGCTTTCCGGCAGCACGATTTTCAGCGCACGCCGTCCCCGGCGAGCTTCTTTAGAATCAAACGAGAAGAACCATGACTATTCTGCCTTCCATTCACCGATGGTCTCGCATTGCGAGGGGAGCAGCCTTGGCCTTCCTGCTACTCTTCGGCTTCGCCCTTGCCGGGCCGCAGCCGGCTTCAGGCCAGCAAGCCGACGAACGCATCGCGCCCCTACTTGAAAACCTGGGCAACCACCACCGCGACGTGGCAGCAGCGACGCCGCTCGCCCAGCGATACTTCGACCAGGGCTTCATCCTCGCGTTCGCCTTCAACCACGCCGAGGCCGCCCGCGCCTTCCGCGAGGCGCAGCGGCTCGATCCTGCCTGCGCCATGTGCGCCTGGGGTGAGGCGCTCGTCCTGGGTCCCCACGTGAATGCGCCGATGAACGCAGAGGACGTGCCGGTCGCCTGGGCCGCAATCGAACGGGCGCAAGCGCTCGCTGCGACGGAGTCGCCCGCCAACCGCGCGCTCATCGAAGCGCTCGCCGCACGCTACGTGGCCGAGCCGGCGGAGGACCGCTCCGCGCTCGACCAGGCGTACGCCGACGCCATGCGCGCCGTCGCGGCCCGTTTTCCTGACGATGCCGACGTGCAGGCGCTTTTTGCCGAAGCGCTCATGAACACGATGCCCTGGAACTACTGGCGCCCCGACGGGACCATCAAGCCCGAAACGGAAGATGTGCTCGCCGCCCTCGAACGCGCGAAGGCGGAAAACCCGCTCCATCCGCTGGCCCTCCATCTGTGGATCCATGCAGTAGAGAAAGAGCGCCCCGAGCTGGCGCTGGAGGAGGCGGAACGGCTTGGCCCGCTCGTGCCGGCAGCCGGCCACCTCGTTCACATGCCCGCCCACATCTGGATCCGTATGGGCCGCTACTACGATTCCATCGAGGCCAACCGCCGCGCCATTGTCGCCGACGATGACTACCTGTCGCAGTGCCATGCGCAGGGCCTATACCCAACCGGCTATGTGCCACACAACCATCATTTCCTGTGGGTGTCGGCCTCGCTCGCCGGCATGAAGGCCGTCTCCCTCGAGTCGGCCCACCAGATGGGGCATCACGCGGAGATGATGGCTACGCCCGGCATGGAGTTTCTTCAGCACTTCGCCATGAGCCCGCTCTACGCCCGCGCCGTCTTTGGCGAGTGGGAG
>JAHEMB010000532.1 GCA_024643915.1 Rhodothermaceae bacterium
CTCACGCGTGCCGCCGGGCGCTTTGCCGTCGGCGCCCTCATCTTCATCATCGTGGCGGGCCTGGCGGCCGGCTGTATGACCATCACCATCCGCTCCGGCGAGGCCGGCGTCAAGTATAGCCCCTTCGGCGGCACGGACCTCAACCGCACCTATGCCGAAGGCATCCAGATTCACGCGCCGTGGGTCAATGTCATCCGGTACGACGTGCGCGTGCAGGAGCAATTGGAAGACGCCAACGTGCTCTCGTCGAACGGCCTCTCCATCGGCATGGACGTGTCGGTGCGGTGGCGGCCCCTCCCCGCAGAGTTGCCGCGCCTGCACACCCAATACGGCATCGACTATTACCGCAAGCTCGTGCAGCCCGAGTTGCGCAGCGCCATGCGTGAGGTCGTCGGGCGCTACACCCCTGAAGAATTGTATTCGAGCAAGCGGATTGAGATGCAGCAGCAGATCTTCGACCGCGTCAACCAGGGCATCGAGGGCGAGTACGTGGAGGTGGCCGCCGTGCTGATCCGGGATGTGCGCCTGCCCGACCAGATCCGCCGCGCCATCGAGAACAAGCTGCAAGAGGAACAGGAGGCCGAGCGCTACGAGTTCACGCTCCGGAAAGAGGAGCTAGAAGCGCAGCGTAAGGAGATCGAGGCGACGGGGCAGGCCGAGTACCAGCGTATCATCACCCAGAGCCTCTCGCCGCAGTTCCTCCGCTTCAAAGGCATCGAGGCCACGCAAAACCTGGCCGAGTCGCCCAACACGAAAACCGTCATCATCGGCGCCGGAGACGACGGGCTGCCGGTGATCCTGGGCGGGCAGTAACGGATGGAGGATGGATCGCTTCCTTCGCTCGCTGGATAGAGGATCGAAGATGGTGGGACGTTGAACCGAGCACTTCCCTTCCTGCCACTTCCTCCATCCTCCATCTTCTATTCTCCATTCTCAAATTTTTCGACAGCCCCACCGTCCGCCAACGGTGGGGCTTTTTATTTGCGCCTCTCTCCGTTGTTGACGATTTAGCCCCGTCCCGTTCAATTCTGATCTGCCCCCGGCCCGCCCCGATCCGCGTTCGGCTCGCCACAAAGCGGGCCGGGCGGCGGCAGGCCCGCCATTACTTTTGCTTCCGCGTGGAGTGGTCCGAGATCAGGCCAAGCCCTTGAGCGTGGCGCGGCCCGCCGGTTCGACGAGGTACTCGCCGGCTGCTTCACCCACCCCCGCTCGGCGCCTGTTTCATCAAATAAGTAGAGACGATCATGAAGACGAAAGTTACGGTTTGGTTGGCGGTCCTGCTGTTGGGCCCGGCGCTCGCCTGGGCGCAAGTCGGCACCCTCGAAGGACGCGTGGTAGATGCCCAGACGGGCGCCACGGTGCCGGGGGTCAACATGATCCTCGACGGCACGAACTACGGCACGGCCTCCGGCTCGGACGGCATGTTCAGCTTCACGGCGCCCGCCGGCAGCTACACCCTCGTGGCCACTTTCATCGGCTACGCCCGCTACACCGCCCCGGTGACGCTCGTCGCGGGCCGGACCCTCGAGGTGGAGGTGGCCCTGACCGAGGGCTCGATCAACCTCGACGAGATCGTCGTGACGGCGCTGGGCATTCAGCGGGAGGAGCGCAGCCTGGGCTATTCATTCCAGGAGGTCGAGAGCGACCTTGTGGCGCGCGCCCAGGAGTCGAACCTGGTCAACGCCCTGGCCGGCAAGGTGGCGGGCGTGCAGGTGACGAGTTCGAGCGGGCAGCCCGGCAAGGCCTCGCGCATCGTCATTCGGGGCAACTCCTCGCTCACGGGCAGCAACCAGCCTCTCTTCGTCATCGACGGCGTGCCCATCAGCAACGACGAGGACTTCAACGCGGACATCGTCGGGGCGGGGGGAACCAGCGGCAACCCGGTTTTCTCGGGCGGCACCATTAACCGCGCCGTGGATCTCGACCCGAGCATCATCGACGACATCACCATCCTGAAGGGCGCCGCCGCGATGGCGCTCTACGGCTCGCGCGCGGCCAACGGCGCCATCATCATCACCACCAAAGGGGGGCGTGGGGGCGCGCAGCAGCCGCTCCGCGTCACCTACAGCTCCACGCTTCGCTGGGACGACGCCGTTGTCGAGGGCTACCAGAACGAGTTCGCGCAGGGCCAACTCGGGTGTTTCTACAACGGCCTGCCCCGCGCCTTCGGTGGCTATATCGATGCCGAGTGCATGGCCGCCGCCACCGGCAACGATCCCTCGATCTATGCCAACGCCAACCCGCAGATTACGCGGGCGTGGGGGCCACGCATCTCCGATCTCAACCAGAACCAGCGCGTCCTCAACGAACTGGGGGTGAGCAGCATCCCCACCACTGATCCCCGCAATGATTTCTACCAGACGGGCGGGGTGATCGAGAACAGCCTGAGCATCTCGGGCGCGGCGCTGGGGGGCAACTACTTTCTCTCGGGCACCTACCTCGACCAGGAGGGCATCGTCCCGAACACACTCATGGACCGCGCCAGCATCCTGGCCAAGTTCGGCGCGAGCCTCTCGCCGAAGTTCAGTGTGGAGACCTCCATCAACTACATCCGCACGGAGAACGACTGGGTGGGCGAGGGCAACGGCAGTCGCTCGTTCCTCTTCTCCCTCAACTTCGCCCCGCCCACGTTCGACCTGACGCGGGTGACGACGCCCGACGGCAACCAGCTCAACTACAACACCTCGGGCAACAACCCGCTCTGGCTGGTGGACCACAACAAGTTCACGAGCGACGTGGACCGGTTCATCGGCAGCGTGCGCCTGGCCTACGACCTGGTGCCGGGGCTGACGCTCTCGAACCAGGCCGGCATGGACACCTACACGGACACGCGCAAGGGCATGGTGGACATCGGCACGCGCAGCCGCCCCAACGGCAGTCTCTTCGACCAGGGCATCAACCGGCGCGAGTTGAACAACGACTTCATCGCGCAGGGGCAGCGGCGGCTCGGGCCGTTCGGCTTCTCCGCCCTCGTCGGCAACCAGATCAACTACCGCTATTACAACTACAACATCATCGACGGGCAGGTGCTCGGCATCCCGGACTTCTTCAACATCGACAACGCCTCCACCGTTACGGGCAACCAGTACACCGAGGAGCGGATGCTGGTGGGCGTCTACTCGCAGGCCACGTTCGACTATGACGACTGGGCCTACCTCACCCTGACGGGCCGCAACGACTGGAGCTCGACCCTCCCGGCAGACAACAACTCGTACTTCTACCCGTCGGCAAACCTCGGCCTGGTCTTCACTTCGGCCCTCGACGTGTTCGCCAACACGCCCCTCAGCTTCGGCAAGCTGCGGGCCTCGTGGGCGCGCATCGGCAACGACGCGCCCGTCTTCTCCACCTCCACCGTCTTCACCCAGGCCACCCCAGGCGACGGCGTGCGGGGCAACATCGAGGTGCCCTTCAACGGTATCAACGCCTACGAGAAGAGCAACGTGCTGGGCAACCCGGACCTCAAGCCGGAGCTGAGCTCGGAGTACGAGTTGGGCCTTGACCTTCGGTTCTTCGGCCAGCGCGCCCGCTTCGACGCGGCCTACTACAACCGCAGCACCACCAACCAGATCTTCCAAGTGCCGCTCTCGGCCGCCACGGGTTTCGTGCAGCGGCTGATGAACGCGGGCGAGGTGAAGAACACGGGCGTGGAGCTGTTCCTCGGCCTCACCCCCATCGAGACGCGCAACTTC
>JAHEMB010000533.1 GCA_024643915.1 Rhodothermaceae bacterium
TAGAGGTACGCAATCACCCTTGGCTCGCCGCCGCTGAGGGGCATCAGCCGGAGGTAGACCTGCTGGTAGAAGGGGTGCTCGCCGGGGTCCACGTCCGGCAGGTAGGAGAGGAAGACGATCCGTTGTCCGTCGGGCGAGACGTGGGGAAACCAGTTGTTGAGGCCGTCGTCGGTCAGTTGCTCGGGGGCGCTGCCGTCGGGCCTCATGCGCCAGAGTTGCATGGTGCCGCTGCGGACGGAGTTGAAGTAGATGTACTCGCCATCAGGCCCATACTCCGAGCCGTCGTCCAGCCCTGCTTCGGTCGTCAGCCGTATTTCCGCGCCACCCTCGACGGGGATCTTGTAGATGTCGTAGTTGTCGTCCCGCCCGCCCGTGTAGGTCAGGAACCGGCCGTCGGGCGACCAGCCGTGGAGGTAGGAGGGGCCTTTGTCAGTCACCTTGTGGGGTGTGCCGCCCGTCACCGGCATCACGTAGACCATCGAGACGCCGTCGTCCTCCTCACTGTGGTGGCTGATGCCGAGCCGGGTCCCGTCGAAGGAGAGGACGTGGTCGTTGTTGTTGCGCGTGGCGAAATCCGTGTCGATGATCTCGGGCGTCTGGGCCTCCAGGTCGAAACGGTAGAGGAGGCCGTTGTGGTTGTAGATGAGCGCCGCGCCGTCCGGCGTCCAGTTTGGGGCTTGTAGGGATTCGGGGGAGCGGTGGAGGATCGTCCGGTGCCCCGTTTCTACGTCCAGCACTTCGAGGTTGCTGCCGAGGTAGTCCCGATACGGCACCAGATCCTCGGGCGCGGGCAGGACGAGCCGCACGTTGCGGAAGACGGCCTCTTCGCGCACGTCCGCGTTGTGTGAGGAGACGAACAGCCCCACGTAGACTTCGTCGCCCAGGTCCAGGTCGTCGATCTGCTCGCTCACGAACGGATCGCCGAAGCGCGCGACCGAGAGGGTGTAGGTGTTGCCCTCCCGCGCCAGTTGGATGACGTCCGCCCCGCTGAGCGCCGACCGTATTTCCTCCGCCGCTCCGCCCGCACTGCGGCGGAACTGGAGCGCTGCGAGGCCGTCGCCGTGGACGGCGGCGCTGACGTGCGCGGCGCTCGCATCGAGGCCCGCGCGCACCATCCACCCGAGCTTGCGGTGCGGGTCCACGCCGTCGCCGGGGAAGCGGGCGTGGGTGCGGAGGATGAAGTCGCCCGCGAGGCGTTTCCAGACGAAGTGGCATTCGTCGCGGTCGAACCAGACGTTGTAGCCCGCGCCCGCGACGGTGTACGTTTGCTGTGCGGCATCGTAGGTGACTGCGCCGGGGAGCTTCGGATCGCCAATGTCCGTGTGGCCCTCGAAGGCGCCGAGCGATTGGGCAAGGAGGGAGGCGGGCAGCAGCAGGGCAATGAAGCCAAGGGCCATCACACGGGTAGCGATTTTGCTTTGCATGGTTTCCTGACGGAGGTTTGTTCTTGTCGCCGCGCGCGGGGTGCGCTTTGTTGGCGGGCGTGTCGTATTTTGCCGGAACTGCCTTTCCGATAATTCCTGTTGACGTTCGGCCTGGCAGGCGCCCTTATTTTTTGCTCCACCAGTCTCTCTCCGCCATGAACCGCTATCCCCGCCTGTTCCTCTTTCCTCTTTTCGCCGTCCTCCTCCTCGGCTGCGAGCCGAACGGAGGGGCGGAAACCGAAGACGACCCCGCCGCCATGACCGATACGACGAGTAGTCACACGCTTACGCTTGCAGGCGACTTCGACGGGCCGCTCGGCCTCCAGCTCTGGAGCCTTCGCGAGTACACCAAGGATGACGTGGCGGGTGCGCTCGCCCGCGTCCACGCCATGGGCATCCGCGAGGTGGAGCTGGCCGGCACCTACGGCATGAAGCCTGCCGCCTACCGCCAGATGCTCGACGAGGCCGGCCTGATGCCTACCTCGATGCACACCGGCTACGAACGTTTCCGCGACAGCCTCAACGTGGTGCTCGACGAAGCCGTGACGCTCGGCGTTCCGTACGTCGGCCTGGCCTGGATTCCCCACGACAACGAACAGCCGTTCACCGATGCGATGGCGCGCGAGGCCGCTGCCCATTTCAACACCTGGGGCGCCGCGGCGCAGGCCCGCGACCTCCAGTTCTTCTACCACGTCCACGGCTACGAATTCCGCCCCAACGACGACGGCAGCACGCCCTTCGACGTGCTGGTGGCGGAGACCGACCCCGACGCCGTCAAGTTCGAGATGGACGTCTTCTGGGTGACGCACCCCGGCGTCGATCCGGCGGCGCTGCTTAGAAAATACCCGGACCGGTGGGCGCTCATGCACATCAAGGACATGAAGCAGGGCACCCCCACGCCCGATTACTCCGGCCACGCCACCGCCGAGGCGGATGTGCCCATCGGCACCGGCATGATCGACTACGCCGCCGTCCTCGAAGCCGCCGAGGAGATCGGCCTGTCGCGCTACTTCATCGAGGACGAATCCACCGCGCCCCTGGAGCACATCCCCCAGAGCATCGCCTTCCTGGAATCGGTGAAGTTCTGATTTCATCTTGGCTCGCACGATGGAGGCATAAACGAGCTGGAGAAACGGGGAGGCGCAAAGACGTCGATTGCTTCTTCTCCGACTCCCCGGCGCTTGCGGCTGGTCAGGCTTATTCTTCCTCCTCTTCGTCCGGCGCGGGGCAGTCGCCACCCAGCCCGGCGGCGTAGCGGAGGCCGCCCAGCAGGTGGGCCCGGAAGAGGGGATCGGCGTAGCTTTCGGAGGTGTGGCCCATGCCCGTGTACCAGGCCCGCCCGCCGTCGTAGGCGTGGCACCAGGCGAGGGGGTGGTCGTCGCCCAGCGTGCCGCCCTCGTAGGTGCTTTCGTCGAGGGTGGCGAGGACATGGACGGCGCCTCGCGGGTTCGCCTTGAAGTTGTACCACTCGTCCGTCCGCGCCCACTGTGCCGGCAGGTGCGCCGTCGAAGGATGGTCCTGATCTTCGACCACGACCGTAGCCGCCTGGATTTCCGGGTGGTTGTCGAAATAGGCGCCGACGAGGCCGCCGTACCAGGGCCAGTCGTACTCGGTGTCCGAGGCAGCATGGACGCCCGCGAAGCCACCGCCAGCCTGGATGAAGCGCTCGAAGGCGGCCTGCTGCGTTTCGGCCAGCACATCCTGCGTCGTACTCAGAAAAACGACGACCTCGTAAGGCGCAAGGCCCTCGTCTGAAAAGACGCTCGCGTCCTCGGTTGCCTCTACCGTGAAGTCGTTGGCCGCCCCCAGCGCCTCTAAGGCAGCGATGCCGTCGGGAATGGAGGCGTGGCGGTAGCCGGCGGTCTTGGAGAAGACGAGGACGCTGAACGAAGTCGAATCGGCGGGGCTCAGGGCTGCGGGACGTTCCCGATACTGGCCGCCTGCCTGAGCTTGTGCGATGCCGGCCAGGTAGATGGCGTTGGCGTCTTCGAGGCTGAGGGCGCCCGCCAGGATGGTGTCGAGCCGCCCGTCCTGGTCGTCGTCACGCGCGCGGAGCACGAACTGCCCCTCCGCTCGCCGCACGAGGAAGTTGCGCCCGCCACTTGAAGGCTCGCCCACGCTGATGATCTCGTAGTTCTGGCCGTCGTGGGCGAAGGGGAAGCTATTGCGCGTCGTTTCGGCGGGTGGCTCGTCGCAGCCCAGCGTGAGGAATGCGACGGCAGCGAGAAAAAGTCCGGCGATGCTCATGGCGTCAAGTAGGTT
>JAHEMB010000534.1 GCA_024643915.1 Rhodothermaceae bacterium
GGCGAGGATCTCGGTGGGAGCCATGAAAGCGCTCTGGTAGCCGCTGTCGAGGGCCTGCATCATGGCGGCCACGGCCACCACCGTCTTGCCGCTCCCCACGTCGCCCTGCACCAAGCGGTTCATCTGGATGCCGCGCGCCGTATCGCGGGCGACGTCCCGGAGGGCGTCTTTCTGCGCACCCGTCAACTCGAACGGCAGCACCTCCTCGATAAAGCGGCGCGTGTAGGTGCCCGGCGATCCGAAGACGGGGCCGGCCACCTCCTGCCGCGTCTGCCGCGTGAGGGCCAGCATCAACTGGATGAAAAACAGCTCTTCGAATTTGAGGCGTTCCCGCGCTCTCGCCAGTTCGCTCTGGCTCTTAGGGAAGTGCGCCGCCCGCAACGCCACGCGCCCATCGATCAGGCCGTATTCGTCGATCAGCCAGGAAGGAAACGTCTCGGGAATCTTTAGCCCGTACTCTTTGAAGAGGCTATAAATGATGCGTCTAAAAGTGCGGCTCGTCAGCCCCACGCGCTGGAGGGCCGCGCCCTCCGGGTAGAGCGCGATGATACGGCCCGTGTCGAGGGCCGCACTGGCCTCGTCGAGCTTGTCGAAGTCGGGGTGGGTGATGGAAAAGGTGCGGCCGAACTTCTGCGGCTTGCCGTGGAAGGCCACCCGCTCACCGTTCTTGAACAGCTTGCCGATCCACCCGACGCGGTGAAACCAGACGCATTTCATCCGCCCCCCGCTCTCGTCCTCCACGATCAACTCGAACCGTCTTTTCCCACGCCCCGGCACGAGGCCACAGGCACGCACCTCTCCCACTACGGTCACGGGCCCGCCGTCCTCGCGGAGGCTGCGGATGGGCGTGACGGTGGAGCGGTCGAGGTAGCGGCGCGGGTAGTAGTGCAGCAGATCGCGGAAGGTGTGGACGCCGGTGCCGGCCAGCGCTTCGGCCTTGCGCGGACCCACGCCTTGCAAGAACTGCACGTCCTCAGTGAGCACACTATCGGTCATGCTACGAAGAGAAAGGGGAGCGCAGGGGGTGAGCGGAAGGGAAAGAAATAGATTTCTTGGTGACCCGTTCCCCCTCCCCACGCATCAGTTCCGTCCGCTCTGCAACGTGCGACGACATAAATCGTAGAGCAGGCCAAAGTTTGTAGTGCCGGGATGACGCACCCCTGTCACCTCGGCGTGATATCCTCGGAAATATAAAGCCTGCGGCGGAGACTGTGACGCTCCTGTTAAAGAGTCAGTTGACGCAGGATCTTGCCTCGTAGCCACCGGGTCTACCCCTCAACGTAAAAAATTTCATGGGCTTGGACATGCAAACGCTCTTTTCGACGATGAAGCCACGCGCCCTGGTCGTCGGGCTACACGCCGGTAGCCACGGCCTCATCCGCGCCCTCCGCGAATACGAGGTGACGGTGGCGCCCACGCTGGCCCACGCCCTCGCCCTGCTGCGCCAGACACCGCACGCGCTCATTATTCTGTCGATGGACCAGCCGCAACGCGAGAACCGTCGATTCTTCCGTGCCGTGCGCGCCCTGCCCGGCTACAAGCATGTCCCCGTCGTGGGGATGACGTCATCGGCGCCCACGCGCGCTGCCCACCCGGCTGCCGATGACGTTTACTTCCTTGCCGGCACCTGCTGATTTTATGCTTATTTAGTACTCTGCAAAGCCCGTCGCCCGGTTGGGGGACGGGCTTTTTCCGTTCACCACATCGTTACGCGGCGAGGGGCGCTGCTCTTGTGTTTGCCTGGACGTTGCCTTACCATAGTCGGACGTCGGCACTTCCGGCTCGACGATCAAAGGTTGACATCAGGGTCGTGTCAGGCGCTGATCTATCAGCGGTCTCTTTTCCCGGTGTCGGCGATCCGGTGGAGCCGAAGGCACGCTGCCGCCTCGGCGCAGGGACGGATACGTGGCTGAGGGCCGGGGCGGCGGCGCCGACGTCTCTTCCTCCCTGGCGCACACTACCCTCACTTCCCTGCCACTTGATCCAGGCAATTGTAACGATGTGCCGGGTCGAGGTAATCTTCTCAGGGGTTAAGGTGTATATAAGAGCGTAGGCCCTCTGCTCCATACCAGGAGGAGCACTGCCATGCTCGCGCACCAGATCACCCCGACTTTTGCTTCCCGGAACCGATTCGAGCAGCTCGCCTCAGCGTTGCAGCCATTCTTCGCATCGCGTGCACGTCAGGCAGCGCAGGATCACTGGATGTTCGAGGTGAAAACAGGGGGCGGGCGCTCTCAGGTGGTGCATCTGCTGCTGGAACGGCTCGACGAAACGAGCACCGCCCGCGTCATCATCGAGAGCCCCATTGGCCCCCTCCCCCATCGATTCGATGGTCAGGCACTGCTCCGCAAGAATGCGGCCCTGGATGAAGGCGCGTTTTGCATAGAGGATTTTTTTGAGAGCTCTTCCAGAGCACGTGCCTACCTGACTTTCCGCGCCTCGCGGCATATAACTAAGGCAGCGGTGGGCGAGATGAGAGATTTGATCGAGCAGGCAGCTATGGTGGCGGATGGGCTGGAGAAGGATCTCTTCGCCCATGATCTCCTCTGAACGCTCCTTGCGCGGAATACCCCCACCTCTGCGGAAAGCTACTCGGAAGTGGCCTCTCTTATCGCTTTTTGACGCACCTTCAGCACAGAAGCGGGGATGACGAGCACCGGACAAGGCGCTTTGCGCAACACGTCGGCGGTGACATTGCCCATGAGGGCGCCCAGCAGCAGTCCGTGACCGTGCGAGCCCATCACGATCAGGTCGGCCTGTGTCTCCATCGCCTGCTCCAGGATCACCGTGCTGGTATCACCTTCGAATAAGTGCGCCTTGACCTCGACGCCGCGCTGCTCCACTCGCTGCGCCAGGGCCTGCAATTCACTACGCGTCTCGCGGAGCTCCTGGGCTCGCTGATCGCGCAGCTCTTGCGGCCACTGTTTGTACGTGACGAGACTCGGCTGCGCCGCCACGTGCAGCAGCCGCACCGTCGCCCCAAACGCCTCAGCGATGCGCGCCCCTTCCTCGACGACGATGGGGGTCGCTTCCCAAAAACCGACAGGGATCAGAATGTTCTTCACGAGTCGCAGGAATTGTCTTGAGTCCAGCGACTCCATACTTTTGCCTCGCCAGCAAGATCCATTGTTGCCTGATTAATCGGCCCCCTCCGAGATGAACCATCATCTGTTTCTCCTGTAGAAGCGACCTCCTTTGCGCATCCCTCCCATCGTTATGCCGTCTCGTCTGGCCGAGCGTTTACAGGCAGCTCGCGGACATCTGTTCGTGGGTCGAGAGACTGAATTGAACCTGTTTCGTAGCGCGCTCGACGCGGAGGCGCTGCCGTTTTACGTGCTGCACGTTTACGGGCCGGGTGGTGTAGGTAAGACGTCCCTCCTGCGCGCTTTCAGCCGGTTGAGTGAGGAAGAGGGCGCTGCTGCGGCAATCTACGTGGATGTGCGCGACGTGGAGCCGGCGCCCGAGGCGTTTCTCGACACGCTTCGCCAGGTGCTCGCCCTACCTCCCGGCGCTTCCCCGGCGGAGGCCCTGGCAAAGATCGAAGGGCGGAAAGTCTTACTGATCGACACCTTCGAGACAATTGCCTCGCTTGACGGGTGGTTGCGAGAGCGCTTCTTGCCTGGCCTGCCGGACGATGTGTTGACGGTGCTGGCCGGACGCGAGCCCCTCCCGCCG
>JAHEMB010000535.1 GCA_024643915.1 Rhodothermaceae bacterium
CAGAGGGCGTGGTGGTCCGAGTGCACCCCCGCGCCCCGGTTGCCAAACGAAGTGCCGCCGTCGGAGCTCACGCCGAGGCTGAGGCCGGGCTTGTACACCCTGTCGTAATCGAGCGGGTCCACAACGAGGCGGGCGAAATAAAAGGGCCGAACCGTCACGTTCATCGAGTTGTCCTTGCGCTCCCACGTCCGCCCCCGGTCGTCCGAGCGATAGAGCGCCGTGTCCTCACTTTCGACGACGGCGTAGAGGCGGTTCGGGCGGCTCGGCGCCACGGCCACGGCGATGCGCCCCAGTTCGCCCTGCGGCAGGCCGTTGTCCCGGCCCGTGATCTCGCGCCAGGTCTGCCCCCCATCAAGGCTCTGGTAGAGGCCACTCTCCTGACCGCCCGAGGTGAAGCTCCACGGCTGTCGGCGGAACTCCCAGAGGGCGGCGTAGAGGATGCCGGGCTCCTGCGGGTCCATTGCCAGGTCGGCGCAGCCGGTGCGCTCGTTCACGTAGAGGATTTTCTGCCAGGTCTCGCCGGCGTCTTTCGTCTTGTAGAGGCCGCGCGCCTCGCCGTCGCTCCAGAGCGGCCCCAGGGCGCAGACGTAGGCCACGTCCGAGGAGTCGGGGTGCAGGATCACGTCGGCGATGCGCTCCGAGTCTTCCAGGCCGAGAGGCTGCCACGTCTTGCCGCCATCCGCCGTGCGGAAGACGCCTTTTCCTACCGAGACGCTGTTGCGCACCCACGGCTCGCCCGTGCCCACCCAGACGGTATCCGGGTGCTGCTGGTCGATGGCGAGGGCGCCGATGCTCTGCGGGTGCTCGTCGAAGACGGGCGTGAAGGTGGTGCCGCCGTTGTCGCTTTTCCACACGCCGCCGCTGGCCGTGCCCACCCACAGCACGCGCGGGTCGCTCGCCAGCGCGTCCAGGTCGGCGATACGCCCCCCCATCACCGCCGGGCCGATCTGTCGCACAAGCAGCCCTTCGAGCATCGTGTCGTCGAGCGGGATCCGCTCCTGCGCCGAGGCTGTCGGCGTAGCACAAAGGGTGAGGAGCATGAGGAGGGAGAAGAGAAGCGAACGGGAACAAGTCATCGTATCCAGAAGGTTGGGCGGGGTCTGCCTGGGTAAAAAAACGCGGAAGGGCGGCGGGAGAACGGTCGTTCGCGGGTGCCCGCAACGTCACGTCCAGCCCACCACTCTTCCGCGTGTCATGCTATCAATCGAACGAGCGAGGAAGACGAATTGAAAGCCCTGGCTTCGAGCAAAAGCCCCCTCGTTTCTTCGCCTCTTCGGTTCCTCGTTTCCAAAATCCTCTACTGGTCGTCAACCTCTTTCTCGGCGCCCTCAGCCGGAGCTGCCGGCATCATGAAGAGGTCGCCCGGCGCCTCCACGCCCAGTTCCACCGTCTCCACGGTGATCTGCGTCTGGGTCTGGCCGTTCATCTTCTGTTCAATGGAATGCGGCATCATCATGCCGCCGACCTCCTTGTAGTCGCCCATGCTGGAGACAACTTCCACTTTCTGGCCCATCTGTTCGGTGGTGCCGGTGGCCTGGAGGGGGAGATAGTATTCGGTGTCGAGGTAGTAGAAGCGCTCGTTGCCGTTCTTGAGGGTCACCTTTAGTTTGTAAACGTCGGTGCCCTCCAGGTCTTCTTTGCCCAGGAGTTCGACCTTGTTGCCCTTGGCTTCGTAATCGACGAGCGGCCCGTCCATGTCCGCCTGCTCAACGAAGCTCTCAGCCTGTGGGGCCGGCATCACCTGCGGGTCCGTATTACCGGTCCACGGCATGATCATCCAGGCAGTCTCGCCGTCGTAGGCCTGCACCATCGTCATGCCCTGAAACGTCGATTCGACGCGCGACTTCATGGGGCGGGCGTTGTAGGAGATAAAGGGGATTTCCATGCCCTGCGCCGGGATGAGGACGGTACCTGTCAACTTGATCGACTCGATACCTTTAATCGTGTCGAGGCCACCGACGGCCTCGTAATGCTTCGCCAGGATCTCATCGACGTCCTGGGCGAGGGCGGGCGCGACGAACAAGAGCATCGCCGCGCACCACATCAACATCCGCTTCATGTAAGGTACCTCTTTCGTTGCTGGGATAAAATAGGGGGTATACCGGGCGAGGGGCGGTCTGAAATCCACAACGCGCCTGAGATGGCTAAAGAATATCCGAAGCGCAAGCCCAAAGTTTCAACGCGCAACTATAAAAGAATCAAGAAGATGCGTTTTCCCTGACGGAACGCATGGGCCCCGGCGCCTAGGAAATGGAAGGGGTTCGGGAAAGGGGATTGTGCCTCGCCGCTCGTTTTGATATGATTTGACGCAAGGAAGGAAACGTACCCATCATTCATGAAGGACGTGCTGCGCAGTTCATTAAGTAGACCCTCCTGCTTCCTCCGCGCCGTGCTGGCGCTGGTCGCCCTTTGCGGGTTGGGCCTGGTGAACAGCGGGCCGGCGGCGGCCCAGTCCGTCGCCCCGCAACCCGGCGCCAGCCTCCGTTTCGACCGTTTGTCGCTGGAGGCGGGCCTCTCGCAGAGCGCCGTGCTGACCGTCTTGCAAGACCGCGAAGGCTTTCTCTGGATCGGCACGCAGGATGGCCTGAACCGCTACGATGGCCGGGTATTCGTCGTCTACCGCCACGACCCTCTCGATCCGCACTCGCTCGCTTCGAGCTTCGTCCAGGCCCTCCACGAAAGCCGGGACGGCACGCTCTGGGTGGGCACCTGGGGCGGCGGCCTGGCGCGCTTCGACCGGCGCACGGGGACGGTCGTCCGCTACCGCCACGACCCCGACGACCCCGCCTCCCTCAGCGACGACATCGTGCTGGCCCTGCACGAAGACGCGCAGGGCGCGCTCTGGGTCGGCACGGCGGGCGGCCTCGACCGGCTCGACGCGAGCGCAGACACGTTTACTCATTTCCGCCACGATCCCAACGACCCGGCCACGCTCAGCCACAACTTCGTCTGGTCGCTCACGTCAAGCCCGGAGGGGAAGCTTTGGGTAGGCACGCTGAGCGGCGGCGTCAGCGAGATGCTGGATCCGAGCGGGCGCTTCCGCCGGCACCGCCACGACCCGCGCGACCCGGCTTCTCTTCTGAGCGACGCCAACGCCCTCGTCTTTTTCGACCGGCAGGGCACCCTCTGGGTGGGGACCGCCGACGGCCTAGCTCGCTACGATGCCCTCACCCAGGCGTTCGTCCCCTACCGGCACGCCGACGACGACCCTTCAAGTCTGTGCGACGATTTCGTGCAGGCCCTCTACGAGGACCGCGACGGCGGCTTCTGGATCGGGACGGCCAACGGCCTGTGCCGCTTCGACCGCGACGCGGGCCGGTTCGCGGCGTTCCGCCACGTGCCTGCCGACCCGACGAGCCTCTCGCACGACGTGGTCCGTGCCCTGTTCGAGGACCGGAGCGGCATCTTGTGGGTGGGCACAGGCGGCGGCGGACTGAGCAAGCATAACCGCGCCTCGGCTCGCTTCGGCCACTACCGGCACCTGCCGGACGCGCCGGCCAGCCTCAGCAACTCTTTCGTGTGGGATTTCCTCGAAGACGACGCGGGGCACGTCTGGATCGGCACCGACGGCGGCGGCCTCAACCGTTTCGACCCGACGACAGGCCGCTTCACGCCGTTCCTGCATCGGCCAAACGACCCGGCGAGCCTGAGCGACGACGTGGTCCTGG
>JAHEMB010000536.1 GCA_024643915.1 Rhodothermaceae bacterium
ACCACACAGGCAACCGTCATCACGCTTCGCATCCCTACCCCGCTTCGCAGCTACGCGGGCGATCTATCGACCGTGCGCGTAGAAGGCGAAACGGTGGGTGAGGCGCTGCGCCAGCTCGTCTAGCAGTACCCGGCCTTGAAACAACACCTTTTCGATGAGAACGGAACGCTGCGCTCCTTCGTCAACCTGTACGTGGGCAACGAGGACATCCGCTACCTCGAAGGCGAGACCACGCCACTCCGGCCCGGCGACGAACTCTCCCTCATACCCTCCGTCGCAGGTGGGTGATGAGAATGTCTGGATTGGCCAGAAAAAGCACCAGATAGAGCCAACATCATCATGGAAACCCAAACGCAGCAAGCGCACCTCTCTCCCGAGGAGATCGGCCGGTACAGCCGCCACCTGATCCTGCCTGAGGTGGGGATGGCGGGGCAACAGAAGCTGAAGGCCGCCTCGGTGCTCCTCGTCGGCGCAGGGGGGCTGGGATCGCCCCTCGCCCTTTACCTGGCCGCTGCCGGCGTGGGCCGCCTCGGCCTCGTCGACTTCGACGTGGTGGATGCCTCCAACCTCCAGCGGCAGGTGCTCCACGGCACCAGCGACGTGGGCCGCTCCAAGCTGGCCTCGGCCCGCGACCGCCTCCACGAGATTAACCCGCACGTGAAGGTCGAACTCCACGAAACGCACCTTAACAGCGAAAACGCCCTCGACCTGCTGGCAGCCTACGATGTCGTGGCCGATGGCACGGACAACTTCCCCACCCGCTACCTGGTCAATGACGCCTGCGTGCTGCTGGGGAAGCCGAACGTGTACGCCTCCATTTTCCGATTCGAAGGACAGGCCTCGGTTTTCGGAGCGCCGGAGGGGCCGTGCTACCGGTGCCTCTACGCCGAGCCGCCGCCGCCCGGCCTGGTGCCGTCGTGCGCCGAGGGCGGCGTGCTGGGCGTGTTGCCGGGCCTTGTCGGCACCATCCAGGCCACTGAGGTGCTGAAGATGATCCTCGGCATCGGCGAGCCTCTCGTGGGCCGGCTCCTCCTCATTGATGCCCTCTCGATGCAGTTCCGCGCACTCAAGGTGCGGAAGAACCCGGATTGCCCGATCTGCGGCGAACACCCAACCCTCTCCGGGTTGATCGACTACGACGCCTTCTGCGGCATTGCGCCAGCCGCGTCCAACGGACAAAAGGTCGAAGCATTGGTGCCAGAAATGACAGTACAGGAACTCAAGGCACGCATGGATCGCGGCGACGCGCCTTTCGTTCTGGACGTGCGCAAGCCCCACGAGGTCGCCATAGCCAGTCTTAGCGCCCCCCTCATCCCCCTCGACGAATTGCCACGGCGCCTCGGCGACCTGGAAGCTTATCGAGACAAAGAGATCGTCGTCCACTGCCGCTCGGGCGTCCGTTCGGCGGAGGCCGTGCGCCTTTTGCAAGAGGCCGGATTCCGCTACCCGATCAACCTGAAAGGCGGCATCCTCGCCTGGAGCGACGAGATCGATTCCTCGGTGCCGAAGTATTAGGCACGGCGCAATCCGGAAAGAGACCCCTCACAGAATCAATACGCTTCGCACACGGGCGCCGTGCACGTCTTCCTCGCTCTTTACGGGCTCCCGAAACCGTTTGCGCTCGCCCGGCCCGATATTTTGCAACGGTATGATCATGTTGCCGACCCGGCGGTTGTTGGCGTCGAATAGGGAGATCTGGATCTGCGCGTTGGGAATAGCCTCATCCGAGACGTTAAGCAATTCGCCGGTGAGAATGCGCGCGCCGCTTTCGAGCCTGGTGTATTGAAGATCTTCGACACGGACGCGCTCAGCCGTCTCCTGCGGATCCGCCGCCCCGCCGCAGGCAGCCGGCATCGGGAGCAGCAGGATCAAAAGCAATGTCTTGACTGATCCACACATGATTTCCCATTGGCTATTCGTCTGTCCTTTTGGCCCGTTTTGCTAACGAGCGGTGGCCCTCCGGGTTCGTCGCCGGGGCCGTCTCACGGCGAGCGGTGTACGAGATATTGCACGCTGAAGAACACCTGATCATCCGTCCATACTTCCTCCACGGCAAATCCGGTTGCCGAGGCGAGGTGCGCGAATTGATCGAGCGTGTATTTGTAGGAGTTCTCCGTGTGAATCGTCTCGCCTTTGCGGAAGGGAATGGAGGTGCCGTTCAGATGCACGCGCTGGTCGGCATGGCTGACGAGGTGCATTTCGATCCGCCCCTGCACCTCATTGAACAAGGCCCGGTGCTCGAAATGATCGAGATCAAAGTCGGCCCCCAGTTCGTCGTTCAGGCGCCGTAGGACGTTTTTATTGAACGCGGCCGTGACGCCCTCCGCATCGTCGTAGGCGGCCTCCAGCACCTTTGCATTTTTCTTGAGATCGACGCCAATAAGGAGGCCGCCGCCCGGCCCGACCACACGCGCCACCCGCCGCAGAAAGTCGGCCGCTTCCACCGGCTCGAAATTGCCGATGGTGCTGCCGGGGAAGAAAACCGTCGGGCGCGCCAGCAGCGCCTCCACCTCCGGCACTTCAAACGCGCTGGTATAATCGGCGCAAACCGGCATCACGCGAAGGCCAGGATACGCCGCCGCCAGCCGCCGTGCCGAGGCCAGCAGGTGCTCGCGCGAGATGTCGATGGGCACGTAAGCGGCAGGGCTTTCGAGGTGATCGAGCAGGACGCGGGTCTTGAGACTGCTGCCGCTGCCGTACTCCACCAGCACCGCCCCCGCGCCGATCCGGGCCACCATCTCCCCGACGTGACGCTCCATTATCGAGATCTCGGTGCGGGTCGGGTAGTATTCGTCCAACTCCGTAATCCGGTCGAAAAGACGGGAGCCGCGTTCGTCGTAGAAAAGCTTAGGGGGGAGGGTTTTTTGCGGCTTCGTCAGGCCGTCCAGCGCCTCCTCCAACAGACTGCCCATCTCGGGATGGAGGTCGATCAATTCAACCGGCACCACCGCCGTCACCTTTTGGCCCTTGCCCCTCAGGGTAGCAATCGGCGATTTATCATGGCTAAAGTGTGGGAGGCTGATAGCCGTTCCCGATCCTGTCTTGTCCATCCTCGCGTCGTCCTGGCTGTTTGATTCACGCGACCGTGCGGTCATTCAATTCTTCCTCTACGCGTCTTTGGCGAGACGGATGCCGGTAAATTGCCAGGAGGCCGCAGGGTGGAAAAAGTTACGGTAGGTAAGCCGTATGTGCGTCTGGGAGGTGGCGCAGGAGCCACCCCGCAGCACAAACTGGTTGCACATGAACTTACCGTTGTACTCGCCCAGGGCGCCCGGCGGCGGTGTATACCCCGGATACGGCAAGTACTGGCTGCGCGTCCACTCCCATGCATCGCCGTACATCTGGTACACCGGCCCGGCGCCACTTGAATCCGCCTGTACTGGGTGGAAGTGGCCGTCCTCTACAAACCGTCCTTGCGGGGGCACGGTGCCGGCGGCTACCTCCCATTCCTGCTCGGTCGGCAATCGGGCGCCGGCCCAGCGGGCATAGGCATCGGCCTCGAAATAACTCACGTGGGTAACAGGCTCGCCGGCCTCCACCGCGCGCATCCCGGCCAGGGTGAAGTGTTGCCAGGTCCCGTCGCGCCGCTCCCAGTAGAACGGTTCCGTCCAGCCTTTCTCCTGTGCCGTCGCCCAGCCCTCCGAGAGCCACAGTTCGGGCCGCTCGT
>JAHEMB010000537.1 GCA_024643915.1 Rhodothermaceae bacterium
AGACCGAGGTGTAGCGGACTCCCCCCTTCTCCACAGAGGAAGCCCGCTCGGTCGGAACGGAGAGGGAAAAGGGGTAAGGGGTAAGGGGATGGCTGCGCAGGAACATAGCGGCGCGCCAATCCTGATGACATCCCGCTCCCCTACGCAATCAGTTCCGCCCTGCCTGCAAGTCGCTGGCCACGCGCTCCACGGCGCTCCATACGCGCAGGGCGTTCTCGCCGAGGATGCCGCGGATATCCTCGTCTGAGTAGCCGCGCCGCAGCAGTTCCGCCACCAGGTTCGGATACTCCGAGACGTCCTGTAGGCCTGCCGGCAGGGCAAAGACGCCGTCGTAGTCTGACCCCAGGCCGACGTGCCGCACGCCGACGAGGCTCACGACGTGGTCGATGTGGTCGGCCACGTCCTGCACGGTGCCGACGGGGTTGGCCTTGCGCTGCTGCCGCAGGTAGGCAATGGCCTCAGGCGCGGTGCGCTCCAGACCGTTCTGAGCCAGGTAGGTGTTGATCTGCTGCCGAATCCGCGTGCCCTCGGCCTGGTACTTCATGTCGAGGAAGGACGAGCCGAAGTTGATCATGATGACGCCGTCGTTCTCGGCCAGGCGGCGGATCATGGCATCGTCCATGTTGCGCTCCCAGCCCGGCGTGAAGGCGCGCACCGACGAGTGCGAGGCCAGCACCGGCGCCCGCGTGATCCGCATCACGTCGTAAAACGCGCTGTCGGAGACGTGGGAGATATCGACGATGACGCCGAGCCGGTTCATCTCCCGGACAACCTGCTCGCCGAAGGGGCTTAGGCCCTGCCAGGTGCGCGTAGTGTCGTAGGACGAGTCGGAGAGTTGGTTGACCTTTCCGTGCGTCAGGGTGATGTAGCGGATGCCGCGCTCGTAGAAATACTGCACGTTGGCGAGGTCGTCTTCGATGGGCGCTCCGTTCTCCATGCCCATCGGGAGCGAGATGATCCCCCGCTCATGGTTCTTCCGCACGTCCTCCACCGACGTTGCCACGGCAAACTTCTCCGGCGAGGCTTCGGCGAAACCGTTCACCATGTCGATGAGCGAATCGGCGAGGGCTTTGGCGGCGCCGGGTGTCTCCTGCCGATCCGAGGGGATGTAGATGGACATGAACGGCGCATCGAGGCCGCCCGCTTTGGCGCGGACGTAGTCGAAATCGCCGCCTGCGGTGCGCCCGGAGATATCCTCCGGGTCGTCGGTCATGCGATAGGGCACGTCGATGTGGCCGTCTACGATGATGGCATCGTGCGCCAGTTCGACGGCCCGCGCACGCAGGGCTTCGTCAACGATGGAGGTGTTGGCAGGCGCCGTGGATCGGCAACCGAGGCTTCCCATAACAGCGATCAGGGTAATGATGAGGGCTACGTACTTCATATCGAATGGCGGAAAAGAGCGAGAGCGGCGGTACGGCAGAAAGTTAACGAATACAATACACGGTTGTCGGTTATCGGTTGTCGGTTAGCCGGATTTTCTTGCACGACGATCACCCGAGGTCGGCGCGGAGTGTGCGCAGGTAGGGGGGCGTGCGGCGGAGGCGGCTGCCGTACCACGAGAACAATTCTCCATCGACGAGGCGGAGGGGTGTGCCGGGCAGCCAGCCGCGGAGTTCATCGAAATGTTTTTCCTGGAAGGGATACGGCTCGCTGGAGAGCAGCACCACCTCGGGCCGGGCAGCGGCGAGTTCCTCAGGCGTCACCTCGGGATAGCGGGTTCGCTCGCCGAAGATGTTGACGAGGCCGCCGCGTGCCATCACGTCGTGGATAAACGTGTCACCGCCGACCGTCATGAAAGGCCGCCGCCAGATCAGATAGACGGCCCGCCGCACCTTAAACGCCGGCAGCACCCCGAAACCGACTTCTATCTCAGCCGCAATCTTTTCCGCCGCCTCGGCTCTGCCCGTCAGATTGCCGACGGTGCGGATCATCGCCAGGGCGTCGGGTACGTCTTTCACGTCGGTCACGTACACCAGCGTGATCTTTTCCAGCGCCTCCACGTCGGCCCGTGTGTTTTCCTCCACGTTCGCCAGCACCAGGTCCGGCGCGAGGGCCTCGACGCGGTCGAGTCGCACGTTCTTCGTCCCGCCCACGATCTGCTTCTCCACTTTCCACCCCGGCGGATGCACGCAGAAGCGCGTCACGCCGACAACCGCTTCCTCCAGCCCCAGATCGGCCAGCAACTCGGTCTGGCTGGGCACGAGCGAGACGATGCGGCGCGGCAACGCGGGCAACGTCCCCTTCCGGCCCAAGCCATCGGTAAAGGAAACAGCAGCTTGCTTGCGGGTCATGGAAACGAGAAATCTTCGAAGGACGTGCCGCAGAGATGTCACCCCGGCGGGCTATCTTAATGCATCACCCATCATCCTGTTCAACCGAAGGAGAGCGTCATGAAAAAACTGGTACTGGGCGCATTGCTGGCCGCCGTTGCCATCTTCGTCTGGGGATTCCTTTTCTGGGCCACCCCCCTCTCGGCCCCTGTCTTCAAACAAGCACCGGACGAGGCTGCCGTTACCCAGTCCCTGGCGGCCAACCTGCCGGCGACGGGCACCTACTACATCCCTGACCCGCGCAGCGATGCCGCCGACTTCGAGGCACGTCACCAGGCTGGGCCGCTCGTCACCATCTTCTACCGTGAGGCCGGCACACCGGCCATGACGCCCACGGTCTTCCTCCTGGGCTTCCTCCACATGTTCATCAGCATGCTGCTGGCAGGTCTGCTGCTGCGCCTGGCAGCCCCGGCGCTCCGTACCTACGGCAGCAAGGTCGTCTTTGTGGTATTGGCAGGCGTGGCCGTGGGTGTGTGGGGCAATCTCGGCGACCCGATCTGGTACTACCAGCCGTGGACGTATCACCTGATGACGACCCTCTACGACATCATTGCATGGGGCCTCGGCGGTCTTATTCTCGCCCGCTTCGTCCAGGCCGAACACAAAAGCGCTGGGCAGTACGCCGGAGCGTGATGCTGTGACTGAATGAGAAAAAGGGCGAAGGGGTGAGGGGGTGGTTTCCCTTACACCCCCTCACCCCTTCGCCCTTTCTCCCACTCTCATTCGCGCCCGTTTATTCGAAGAGCGCGGCGTACTGCTCGTAGCCCTCCGCCGCCAGCTCTTCGGCGGGGATGAAGCGGAGGGCGGCACCGTTGATGCAGTAGCGCAGCCCCGTGGGCGCCGGCCCGTCGTCGAAGACGTGACCGAGGTGCGAGTCGGCGTAGCGGCTGCGGACCTCGGTGCGGACCATGCCCAGCGTGCGGTCCTTCACTTCCACGACGTTCTCCTCGACAAGCGGCATCGTGAAGGACGGCCAGCCCGTCCCACTCTCGAACTTATCCTCGGAGGAGAACAGCGGCTCTCCGGAGACGACGTCCACGTAAAGACCGGGCTTCTTGTTGTCCCAGTTCGGCCCGGTGAAGGCGCGCTCGGTGCCATCCTCCTGGGTCACGCTGTATTGGAGCGGCGTCAGCCACGCGCGTAGCTCAGCGTCGGACGGTTTCTCGAACGCCTCGAAAGAGGCAAGCTGGACGCTATCGGCGCTTTTCTGAGCGTCCATCGCCTCACCCGTCGCGTCTTCTGTCGCGGGCTTCTTCTCGTCACCCCACACCTTCTTCAGGAAGGGCACGCGGCCCGAGCCGGTGGCATAGCGG
>JAHEMB010000538.1 GCA_024643915.1 Rhodothermaceae bacterium
TACCTACACGCTCGGCCCGGACGCCCTCACGACGCTCCCGGAGGACATCCCGACGGAGCAACTCGTGACGCTCTCCGGGCAGACGTTCCAGGGCGACGTCGATTACAAGAACGCGCTCGTCGGGGCCCTCGGCGACGATATCGCGAAGCAGTACGAGTCTGAATTGATCACAGCGGCCATCTCGATGAACCCGCTCCTGGTGCTCCTCGGCGTGCTGGGTTTCGTGGCCTCGTTTGCCATCTCCCTCGGGCCGGTGATGTGGGTGCTCTTCTCCGAACTCTTCCCCAACTGGATTCGCGGGCTGGCGATCTCCTTTGTCGGGCTCATCAACTCGGGCGTCAGCTTTCTGGTGCAGCTCGTCTTCCCGTGGGAACTGGCCAATTTCGGGAGCGCGATGACCTTCCTGATCTACGGCGTCTTCGCCCTCCTCGGGCTGGTCTTCATCATGATTGTCCTGCCGGAAACGAAGGGTCGCTCCCTCGAAGAGTTGGAAACTATTCTGGTCAAGCAGCCAACCGCTTGATTGCGGAATGCGAAACCTAAGGCTCACGCAAGTAAATCGACCGGAGGGCGAAGGTAAATGCGGATTGGCCGGCACATGGCACCCGATCCGCAATCCCCGATCTGAGATCCGCAATCGAAACAGCCGCTTTTTTGTATGTCCACGACTGATGTATCCAGCCACTCCGACGTGCAGCCGCCGCCTGCGTCCCCTCGTTCTCCGATTTATGTAGGCGCCGCGCGCTTTCAGGGGGGCGCCGCGCCGGTTACGGGCGGGTTCGTAGAGGTGGGAGGGGAGCCCTACTACCGGATCGCCCACTACGACCGGATGCGGCCTTTCTTTATCTCCGTTGTGAGCCACTCGGATCACTGGATGTTTATCTCCAGCAACGGCGCGCTCACCGCCGGGCGGCAGAACCCCGACCAAGCCCTCTTTCCTTACTACACGGATGACAAGATCCACGACGCCCACGATCTGACCGGCAGCAAGACAATCATCCTGGCGCAGCGACGCGGCAGGACCCTCCTCTGGGAGCCATTCTC
The DNA here is from genome assembly GCA_024643915.1 of Rhodothermaceae bacterium. GTDB lineage: Bacteria > Bacteroidota > Rhodothermia > Rhodothermales > JAHEMB01 > JAHEMB01. The sequence continues at coordinate 1,045 of JAHEMB010000538.1, forward strand.
GAAGCGCTACCAGGGCGTGTATGTGGTACATCGCCATCTCTACAAGCACGTCTATGGCAACAAGATTCTCTTCGAGGAGATCAATGAGGAGCTAGGGCTGACCTTTCGCTACGCCTGGTGCAACAGCGAGCGGTTTGGCTTTGTCAAGCGGGCGGTGCTTTGCAACGACGGCACGTCGCCGGTGCGCGTGCGCCTGCTGGACGGCCTGCAGAACGTGCTTCCATACGGCGTGGACGCGGCCATGCAGAACGAGCGCAGCACGCTCGTAGACGCCTATAAAAAGAACGAACTGGAGTCGGAGACAGGCCTGGGCCTTTTCCTCCTCAGCTCCCTCATCGTGGACCGACCGGAGCCCAGCGAAGCCCTCAAGGCGACGACCGTGTGGGCGGCGGGGCTGGCGCCGGAGGCGTATCTGCTCTCCTCGCGCCAACTGGATCGGTTTCGAGAAGGACAGCGGCTCCTGCCGGAGGAAGACGTCCGGGCTGAGCGCGGCGCATACTTCGTGGAGGCCTCCTTCGAACTGGCGCCGAAAGAAAAGCACGCCTGGCACCTCGTCGCCGACGTAGAGCAGGGGCCAGACGATGTGGTGGCGCTCTCGGCGCTGCTGAACGAGCCGCAGGGCCTCCCGGCGTTGCTGGACGAAGACATCCAGGCCGGCACCGAGCGGCTGCGGGGCCTCGTGGGGAGCGCCGACGGCTTGCAGCGTACCGAAGACGAGATGACTACGGCACGGCATTACGCGAACGTGCTTTTTAATGTGATGCGCGGGGGCATCTTTGTCGACGGGGAGATGGTGGAGCGCGACGACCTGAGGGCGTTCATCCGCCTCCACAACCGGCGCGTAGCGGAGCGGGGTGCGAATGTGCTGGGCGCCCTGCCGGCGCGGGCCCCTGTGCATGCTGTGCTGGCGACAGCGGCCAGCCAGGAAGATCGCCAACTGGAACGGCTGTGCTACGAGTACCTGCCACTCACCTTCAGCCGCCGCCACGGCGACCCGAGCCGCCCGTGGAACGCCTTTTCTATCGATCTACGCCACGAAGACGGCTCGAAAAACCTCAGCTACCAGGGCAACTGGCGCGACATTTTTCAGAACTGGGAAGCCCTCGGCCGGTCGTTCCCCGGCTTCATCGAGAGCATGATCGCCAAGTTCGTCAATGCCTCCACGGCCGATGGCTATAACCCGTACCGCATTACGCGCGACGGCATCGACTGGGAGGTAATCGACCCTGCCGATCCCTGGTCGTACATCGGCTACTGGGGCGATCACCAGATCATCTACCTGCTCAAACTCCTCGAACTGTCCCAGGCCCATCATCCGGGCAAGCTGGCCCACTTCCTGACGCGCCGCCTCTTCGCCTACGCCAACGTGCCCTACCGGATCAAGCCGTATCAGGACTTGCTCCGCGATCCTCACGACACGATCCGCTACGACGAGACGCTGGCCGCCCACATCGACGAGCGCGCCGAGGCTGTCGGCGCCGATGGGAAATTGATCTGGGACGAGGAGGGCGAGGTGTACCTCGTCACGCTCACCGAGAAACTGCTGGTCTCTGTCCTGGCGAAGCTCTCGAACTTCGTCCCCGAGGGCGGCATCTGGATGAACACACAGCGGCCCGAGTGGAACGACGCCAACAACGCCCTCGTCGGCTACGGCGTCTCGATGGTGACGCTCTACTACCTCCGCCGCTTTCTCCACTTCGCCGCCGACCTCTTCGGCGCGCTGGAAGCGGAGCGCCTCCACCTCTCGGAGGAAGTGGCCGGGCTGTTCGATGCCCTCTCCGAGGCGATGACGCGCTACGCGCCCCTGTTGCAACGCCCCCTCACGGACGAGGACCGTAAGACCATCCTGGATGCCCTCGGCGAAGCCGGCAGCACCTACCGCACGCAGATCTACGCCGACGGCTTCTCCGGCCTGCAACGCGCGGTGCGCCCCGCCGCCGTGCAGGCGTTCTTCGAGCAGTCGCTCGTCTTTATTGATCACACCATCGCGGCCAACCAGCGGCCCGACAACCTTTTCCATGCCTACAACCTGCTGTCGGTAGAAGGGGACGACGCTGTTTCCCTGCATCCACTGTACGAGATGCTGGAGGGGCAGGTGGCCGTGCTCAGTGCGGGCGTGCTCTCGGGGCGGGCCTCACTAGAAGTGCTCGACGCCCTGAAATCCAGCGCCCTCTATCGGGAGGACCAGTACAGCTATCTACTCTACCCAGACCGGCAGCTGCCGCGCTTTCTGGAGAAGAACAACCTGCCGCCGGAGCAGGTCGAACAGTCGGCGCTCCTGCGGAGGCTCGTTGCGGCAGGCGACCGGCAACTTGTGGTTCGAGATCAGCGCGGCGGCTATCATTTCAATGGCGCCTTCCGCAACAAGCACAGTGTACAGGCCGCCCTCGACCGGCTCCAGGCGAGCGGCTATGACGAAGAGGTTGCCCAGGACGCGGCGTATGTTCTGGATCTGTTTGAGGCGGCATTCAACCACCGCGCCTACACCGGCCGCTCCGGGACGTTCTTCGGGTACGAGGGGCTGGGAAGCGTCTACTGGCACATGGTCTCGAAACTGCTGCTTGCCATCCAGGAGACCTGCTTCCGCGCCATCGAGGCG
>JAHEMB010000539.1:0-1159 GCA_024643915.1 Rhodothermaceae bacterium
CATCATGTAATCATCCTTATGATTATGAGCAGCGACTTCAGAAGGCTGGCACGCGCGGCGCTCATGGCAATCTTGTTGCTAGCTGCAAGCCGTCCGGCGGCGGGGCAGTTCAGCGAGGAGACGCGCGACGTGACGAAGCGCGGCACCACCGCCGCCGCCTTCCTCGGCATCCCCGTCGGGGCGCGGGCCACGGCCATGGGCGGCGCCTATGCCGCCTCCGTTAACGATGCCACGTCCATCTACTGGAACCCGGCGGGGCTGACCGGCCTGAACGGCGCCGGCCTCGTGGTGGAATATGCCGAGTGGCTCGCCGACATCGACTTCGGCTACGTGGCCGTGGCCGTCCCAACAGACTTCGGCACGGTGGGGCTGGGGGTCACCACGTTCCGCACGCCGGAGATGGAAGTGACGACGGTCGCCGAGCAGATGGGCACCGGCGAGACGTTCAACGCGGCCTCCTACGCCGTCACGCTCTCTTTCGCCCGCGCCCTTACGGACCGTTTCTCCCTAGGGCTCTCCGGCAAGCTCGTCAACGAGCGCATCTTCAACTCTACCGCCTCTGGCCTCGCGGTGGATCTCGGGACGCTCTTCGTCACGCCCTTCCGGGGCATCCGGCTGGGCGCCTCCATCGTCAACTTCGGCACCAAGATGCAGATGTCGGGCGACGACCTGCTGATTGTGGTGGACGTGGACCCGAACAACCGGGGCAACAACGAGAGCAACCGCGCTGAGCTGCGGACCGAGGAGTTCGACTTGCCCCTGACAATGCGCATTGGGCTGGCCGGCGAGGTTTTCGAGAACGCCAACAGCCGCGTCACGCTCGCGGTGGATGCCCTGAACCCGAACAACAGCGAGCAGTACGTAAATGTGGGCGCCGAGGTGGCCCTGCTGGGTGAGTTGATCCTGTTCAGGGCCGGCTACAGCGAACTGTTCATGGCCGACGCCGTGCGCAGCTTCACCCTCGGCGCCGGCCTCCACTACGCCTTCGGCCCGCTCGACGTGGCCGTAGACTACGCCTACGAGGAGCAGGAATTCTTCAATGGCGTCAACCGCTTCACCTTTGCCTTGAAATTCTAGTTCCGTTTTCGGCACGCAAGCCATGAATGGGTTATCATATACGCCCGGCGATCCGACATCGGCACCCCGTGACATCCCCCAA
>JAHEMB010000539.1:1169-3639 GCA_024643915.1 Rhodothermaceae bacterium
GTTGTACGACGACGCCCGCTGGCTGAACCCCACCCCCCCTACAACCACAGGAGGACTCTTATGAGAACCGTTACCAAAGGCGTTCGCTGGCTAGGTATGCTCTGCATCCTGGCCAGTTTCGCCGGCACGGCCTTCGCGCAGCGCACCGTGACGCTGACGCTCAACACGGCCACCGTCCCCGACACCATCCGCACGGACAGCTTCATCGAAGTGCGCGGCGCAGCGAATGGAGTGGCCCCCGCTACGCTCGCTGACGGCAACATGATTGACTGGAGCGACGTCAGCACCCTCGAACCCGAGAATATCGGTGGAGATTACTGGCGCATTCAGTTCCAGATTGCCGACACGACCGACCTTACCTTCAAGTTCTACTCGGATCAGCTCAACAGTGTGGCTGACGGGTGGGAGATCGATCCGAACCCCAACATTCCACCCGGCGCGGGAGATACGACCCTGGCGCTTCACTTTTTCGAGTTCAACGGCCCGTGGCGCGGTCGCGCGGGCGACAAAGGCCCGTACAACTGGCGGCCTTTTGATTCGAAAGAGGACTCGGTAGCAGTCTGGTTCCGCGTGGCGATGTTCGGCGCCGAGTCCGAGGCAGACGGCTATGATCCCGCCGTCACGGCGCCAGCGCAGCAGATTGGGGTGCGCGGCGACAACCTCGACGTTAACGGCGACGGCACGGTGCTGGGGCCCGTAGACTGGGGCGTCACCCAGGTGGTGCTCCAACGGGAATCCCCCAACGAGAACCTGCCCGGCTACCAGATCTACTCCGGCGTCGGGTACTACCCGAGTGACCTTGTTGGCAGCGTGCAGAACTACAAGTTCGTGCTGGACGACGACGTGTTGGACAACGAGCCCGTGGGCTGGGAAGAGGGCAACGTGACGGACAACCGTACCTTTACCGTGCCTGCGCAGGACACAACGTTGCAGTGGGTCTATTACGGCAACACGCCGCCCGTCGCTACCGAGCCCGTCACGAGTGCGCTCATTTTTGCCGTTGATCTCTCCCCGCTCGAAGCCATCGGCATCTTCGATGTAGCGCGCGGAGACACCCTCGAAGTGCGAGGGGGCTTCAACGGCTGGGATTGCGTAGGGGCGGGCGCTCCTGATGACTGCCTCCTTGATCGTGAGGCGGGGTCGTCCCTTTTCGCACAGGTGGTACCCGTTACGGCTATCCCCGGTACCGAGATTGCCTATAAGTTCTTCCTCAACATCAACGACGAAGCCTTCATGGAGGAGTTCGGTGTCGATTTCGTGCCGAGTGGCTGGGAAGAGCCCATTTCCACCACCGGTGCCAACCGGACCGTCGTTTTCGAGGGGATTGTGAACGACTTTCAGGATGTCGGCTTGCAGTTCTTTAACGACGTGCTGCCCGGCAACATCGTCGGTGAGGGCGAGAGCATCGACGTCACCTTTACGGTGGACATGACGGCGGCCTTGACGAACGACGCCCGGCCCTTCGACGCTGCCTCAGGGGACTCCGTATGGATCGAGTTGGGCGATCCTATCTGGGCCTTCACGCAAGGTGCTGAAGGCGGCATTTTGCGCGACTTCGTGCTAACGGACGATGACGGCGACAATGTCTTCACGGGCACGCTCACCGTCGATGGACCGACCTTCGCTGCGATTCAGTACAAGTACGCCTACGGCATGGGCAGCGACACGTTCGCCGAGCCCGGCGGCGACACGTCCACGGCGGGCCGGCGGCGCACGCGCTTCGTTACGCCCAACGACGACGGCTCCTTCCCCGACATCTGGTCCTTCCCCGATGAGGTGTTCCAGGTAGAGGCCGGGCCACTGCCGTTCGAGAGCAACCCCATCGTCGTGGGGGTCGAGGTAGTGGACGGCGAACTGCCAGAGCAGATCAGCCTCGGGGCCAACTACCCGAACCCGTTCAACCCCGTCACCTCGTTCCAGTACAGCATCCCGAGCACCGAGCGCGTGCGCGTGCGCGTGTTCGACGTGATGGGGCGCGTGGTGGCAACCCTCGTGGACGGCGTGCAACAAGCCGCCACCTACGAGGTCAGCTTCGACGCCTCCCGCCTCGCCAGCGGCGTCTATATCTACCAGCTAGAGACGCCGACGCGCGTGGTAGCGAAGAAGATGTTGCTGCTTAAATGAGAGAGGAGGAGGGGAGGAATGGAGGCATGGAGGAGAAAAGGCTGAGGCCAAATCCAGTTTCTTCTTCCACTCTTCTGCTCGTCCTTTCTTCTGCTCATCCATTCATGATCGGGGCCGGTGCGGATTGAACGCGCCGGCCCCGATGTGCGTGGTGAAAAGAGAGACACTGCCATGCGAATACTGAAACCGCTGTTCCTCTTCCTGGTGAGCCTCGTCTGCCTCGCTGACGGGCGGGCGCAGGCGCCGCAGATTGACAAGATCGAGCCGCCGAACTGGTGGGTGGGGATGACCTGGCGCCCGGTGCAACTCATGCTCTACGGCGAGAACCTGCACGGCCTCACGGCGC
>JAHEMB010000540.1 GCA_024643915.1 Rhodothermaceae bacterium
CCAGAACCTCGGAGCCCAGATCGCCCAACTTGTCGCGGCGCACCCGGAGGCGATGGTGGCCGTGGCCGTGCGCGACCCCGCCACCGGTACGTACCTCGACCGCAACACCGTCCGCCTTTTCCACGCGGCCAGCACCATGAAGGTGCCGGTGATGATCGAACTCTACCGCCAGGCCCACCTCGGTCGCTTCTCCCTCGACGACTCGCTCCGCGTCGAAAATGCCTTCCGCTCCATCGTTGACGGCTCGCCCTTCAGCATCGAGGACGACTCGGACGACGCCATCTACGAGCGCCTGGGCGAGCACATGACGCTGCGCGAGCTGAATTATCAGATGATCACCGTCTCATCCAACCTCGCTACCAACCTGCTCATCAACTTCATCACCGCAGACTCGGTGCAGGCGACGATGGAGCGGTTGGGTACGAAAGCGATGCGCGTGCTGCGCGGCGTGGAGGACATCAAGGCGTACCGGCAGGGGCTGAGCAACACCACCACTGCTGCCGACCTCGCTACCCTCCTCAGGGCGCTCATGCAGCGACAAGCCGTCTCCCCGATGGTGGATGAGGAAATGATCGGGGTGCTGCTGGAACAGCGCTTCAACGACATGATCCCCGAGGGGCTGCCCGAAGGGACGCGGGCGGCGCACAAGACGGGCTGGATCACCGAAATCCACCACGACGCCGCCATCGTCTATCCTACAACTGGCGAACCCTACGTCCTCGTTATTCTCACCGAGGGCTTCGCCGATCCCAAAGTCTCCGCCGACCTCGGTGCCAAGATCGCCCGTGCAGTTCACGCAGCGTTGCGAGTAGAAGAATAAGCGCTAAGCTCCACACGAGCGTGCGGCGCGGCTGACGCAAGTAAACCCGACTGACGCCAGCAAATCCCAAGCTCCAAAGGGCGCACGCTGAGACCTTGGAATTTGAGATTTGGATTTTGGAGCTTGCCCGCAGGGAGCTTAAACCTTGAGCTGTTGTGCCAAACGGGCGGCTTTCTGCTCATCCGACGGCTCCTTCGGCAGTTCAAGGCGCCGTTGGGATTGCGCCAGGGCACGCTCCTTCTGCGGCGGCGGCAGGCTCGGGTCGTGGAGGGCATCCCATGTCTGGCTGGTGACGATCGTCTCCAGGTTCTGCACCCGCTCCACCAGCGTCTGCGCCCGCTGCTCGACCTGGGCGAGGGCGCCTTGGAGCACGGCGACGGTCTTCTCCAGTTCGTGCGCCGAGGTGCCGAGCTTCGATTGTTTCTCCTTGAACTTGAGCCACTCGCTGAAGCCGCCCACGAGGATGGCGACGATGGGGATCAATACCCAGATCCAGGCTGCCATGACCGTCTCTCCGTTGCATGAGGGGGAAATCGCCTGCAAGATACGATGGGAGGAGGTCGGCGTTGCACCCTACCTCCTGCGCACCCAGTTCGGCACATTTTTCAGTTGCATCTTTCCCGCACTTTTCTTTCTATGAAGGAAGGGCTTACGATTCGCGCCGGGACGAAGAGATCAAATAACGCCGTCCCGCACCCTCCACTAATTTATTGGCGAACGATTTTTCCGCCTCTCTTTCGAGGATTACGGTCAGGAAAGCGCGCTCCGCTAGATCTGATTCAGCATTGGCGAGGGAGCCGCCGGGCAGGGTCGCCGCTTTTCTTGCGTGGCCGCGCTGAGGAAGGTTCGCCTCACGCAGCCGGTCCCTCACATGATTCCCTCCATCGCCCGCGCCGCCGCTCGGCGGGCCGCCCTGCCGGCGTTCTGCTCGCTGCTTTTCGCCCTCAACGCCACGCCCGCCCGCGCCCAACTCGTCCTCAACGAGATCGATTACGACCAACCCGGCGCGGACACCGCCGAGTTCATCGAACTCAAGAATATCGGCACGGCGACCGTTAACCTCGATCCTTTCGAGATCCAACTCGTCAACGGCACCAACGGCAGCTTGTACGATACGATTGATCTGCCGAATGCGGACCTGCCGGTGGGCGGTTATTTCGTTCTCTGCGCGGACGCCGCCGGGGTGCCGGATTGCGATTTCCCCGCCGCTTTCTCTTCCCTTCAGAATGGTGCGCCCGACGCCGTCGCCCTCCTCCAGGCCGGCACACTCGTTGACGTTGTCAGCTACGAAGGCGACGTGCCGGGCTTCGTCGAAGGCTCTGGGGCGGGGATTGAAGACGACGCGGGAGAGGCTTTCGCCGGCCTCTCGCGTTTCCCCGACGGCGCCGACACCGACGACAACGGCGCGGACCTGAGCCTGCGCTGCATCACCCCCGGCGCGGCCAACACGGCGGCCAACACGGGCTGCGCGCCCCCGGCCCCCGCGCTCAAGGCCACGAAAACTGACGCCCTCCTTGAGGCCGACGGCGACGGCCTCGCCGACCCGGGCGAGACGCTCCGCTACACCGTCGTCGTGGAAAATACGGGCAGCCAGGGCGCGCTCGCCGTGCGGTTTGACGACGCGCCTGACGCCAACACCACACTCGTCGCAGGCTCCGGCACTACCACGCAGGGCAGCATCATCTCCGGCAACGATCCCGGAGATGCGAGCGTCGGCGTGGACGTCGGGATCCTCGCGCCGGGTGCCAACACCACCATCACCTTCGACGTGACCGTGAATGATCCGCTGCCGCCCGGCGTGGCGCAAGTATCCAACCAGGGCACCGCCGCGGCGCAAGGCGTGGCCCCCGTCCCCACCGACGACCCAGCTACCCCCACCCCCGGCGACCCGACCCGCACTCCCCTCGACAACCCGGCCACCTTCGACCTCGTCCTTAACGAGATTGACTATGACCAGCCGGGGGCCGACACCGCCGAGTTCATCGAACTCAAGAACACCGGCACGACGCTGCTCAACCTCGATCCCTTCGAGATACACCTCGTCAACGGCAGCAGCGGCAGCATCTACGGCACCATCGATCTACCGGCTGTACCCTTGCCGGCGGGGGAATACTTCGTCCTCTGTGCTGACGCGACCAACGTGCCCAACTGCGATCTCCCCGCCGCTTTCTCGTCGCTCCAGAACGGCGCCCCGGATGCCGTGGCGCTCGTCTTCGGCGCCAGCCTCGTCGATGCAGTCAGCTACGAGGGCGATGTGCCGGACTTCGTCGAGGGCAGTGGCGCCGGTCTCGAAGACGCCGACGACGAAGCGGATCTGGGCCTCTCGCGCCTGCCTGACGGCGCGGACTCCGGCGACAACGCATCCGACTTCAGCGCCCGGTGTATCACGCCCGGCGCGGCCAACACCGCCGACGTGCCCCAATGCGGCGTGGTCGATGCCGATCTCTACCTCGCCAAAGACGATGGCGCCGCAACCGCTACCCCTGGCAGCGCCATCGTGTACACCCTCGATTACGGCAACCTCGGCCCGGAAGCCGCCGCTGGCACCCGCCTCCTCGAAGAGGTGCCGACTCACACGACGTTCGACGCGGCGACGAGCGACCTGGGCTGGGTCTGCGCGCCCGACGGCAGCGCCGGGAACACCTGTGCCCTCGACCTGGGCCTCCTCGCGCCCGGCGCAGGCGGGACGGCCTCCTTCGTCCTGGTCGTGGATGACCCGGTGCCTGCGGGGATAGGCGAGATCGAGAACAAGGCTCGGATAGCAAGCGCCGCGGCCGACCCGGACGCTACGAACGACACGGCATCAGACACGAC
>JAHEMB010000541.1 GCA_024643915.1 Rhodothermaceae bacterium
TCCCTTCCTTGCGCGCTTCGAGCAAGTCGATACGCAGTGCCCGCTAGGCTACGTCGTCTGGGCTGAGAAGTAAGCTCCTCTCGACGCTTTACGGTGCAGATGCATCCCTCAGGGATCACCTCTGCCTCATCCTCCCTCACCCCCACCGAGGCCCCTCACGCATCTCACATTACCTTCCGCAGCATCTCCCCGGCGCGCGCAACCGCTGGGCGTTCCTGAGCGAATGCGGGACTAATGCTCTCCCTTCGCTGGCGCTATCTCGTCAGGGCCCTGGCGAAGATAATCCGTAGCGAGAAGCGTGCGCTGCCCCGGCCGCTACCCGACTTCGGCAAAGTCTTCGTAGGTAGCCTCGGTGCGGAGGTGGCGGGGCGGGGCGAGGGGCAGGTCCAGGCGGGTGTCGGCGCGCGTGCGGGCGGGCAGCCAGACGCCGTCGTCGCGCTGGATCTGGATGAAGAAGCGGCTGTCCTCGCCGAAGAAGAGCGTGTCTTCCTTCCGCTCCAGGTAAAGGGCCACGAGCGTGTTCGTCTGGCGATCCACGTAGAGGCGGGCGGTGCGGATGGCCTGTTTGCCGCCCTCGCCGGGGCGCGCGGTGATGTCGATGACCTGGGTAGCGCGGCCCTCAATGAGCGTGTCCGAGCGGAGGCTATAGTGATATGCCTCGCGATTGCGCTTTATAAGGTAAGGTGGGTCCTCGGGTATGATGTCATCGGCCAAGCCGGCGGCGTCGAGGGAGGCGTCGGCGTCCTCCTCCGCGCCGCCCAGCAAGCCGACCGCGAACGCGCCAGTCTGTTCGTGCGCCAGGATTTCATAAGCGCGCTCGGTTTCGCGGGGCAGGTAGCGCACGGCCCGCACCTCCGTCGCAACCACGTTGCCCTCGTCGTTCCGTTGCACCGTGCAGGTGCGGCGGGTGAAGGCGTAGCCAGGCAGCCGAGCGAATGCCTGCCGCAGCACGTCTGTGTCGATCTCGCCCAGAAGGGCGAAGATGGGGTCCTCTTCACGTTGGGCGGCCGCCTCCTCGGCGGCCCCATTGGTGCAACCGGCAAGCCCTAACACGAGGGTGAGGAAGAGACAGGAGCAAAGGAAACGCGGCATCGGCAATCGGGGGAAAGGAGACGTTTCGAATGGCAGCGTTGCGAAAACGTTCCAGACGCGACAAGGCATTGAAGGCAGACCGCGCGTTTCTCTGATTAGCGTACCATAGATCACGGACAACTGGCGAATGACTTTTGAGAGAGAGCAGGAGGTAGCGGTAGCGACGGCCCGAGAGGCGGCTACGCTGATCCGCCGGCACGCGGGGAACGTGGCCCACGCCGACGTGCGCGAGAAGAACGAGCATGACCTGGTAACCCAGATGGACGAGGCGGCGCAGCGCCTGATCGTGGGCCGCCTTACCGACGCTTTCCCATCCTACGACGTGCTGGCCGAGGAAGGCGCCGACCTCGCGGCGAGCGCCCCGGTGGCCGAGGGTTGCCGCTGGATCATCGACCCCATCGACGGCACAACCAACTTCACGCATGGCGTGCCGCCCTACGCCGTCAGCATTGGCCTGCAATGCGAGGCTAAGATGGTGGTGGGCGTGGTGCTGGATGCTGCCCGCGACGAACTATTCACCGCCCGACGGGGCGGCGGCCTCTTCGTGGACGGCCGGTCCGCGCGCGTCAGCTACACCCAAACTCTCTATGAGAGCCTGCTCACTACTGGCTTTCCCTACCGTGCCTTCGACCATCTCGATGCCTACCTGGACGTGCTGCGCCGCTTCATGAAGGTGTCGCGGGGCCTCCGCCGCCCCGGCTCCGCCTCGGTCGATCTCGCCTACGTGGCCTGCGGGCGCTTCGACGGGTTTTTCGAGACAGGTCTGCATCCGTGGGACGTGGCTGCCGGCAGCCTCCTCGTTGAAGAGGGCGGGGGGCGCGTGTCCGATTACCGCGACAGCCCCGACTGCCTTTTCGCGCAGCAGATCCTGGCCTCCAACGGCCTCATCCACGCTGCCATGCTGGAGCAGCTAAGCGGCATGCGAGACGCACGGAGTTGAAAGAGAGCAAAAGAGCTTGTGACAAATGGCGAGTAGGACGAGTAACAATACGCAAGAAGCTGGACGTGAAACGAGGGGCTTGAGGCGATGGATGCCGGCCTTCCAGCGCTTCGTCGAACAACGCTTCGAGCGGGGCGAGCGGTACGGGCTGGGTCTTACCTTATCCTTCGTCGTCATCGCGGCGGGGCTGTGGGGCTTCCTCACCATCGCCGAGGACGTGTTTTCGCAGAGCGACCTCTACGAGATCGACTTTCGGGTGCAGGAAGTGGTGCGTACCCTGCTGAGCGAAGAGCTGACAGAGTGGGTCGTCTTCATCACCAACTTGGGCGGGACGCGGGGCACGATCATCAGCGCCCTGATCCTGGCCGGGGTGCTGCTTTTTCGACGGCGCTGGTGGGCCTTGTTCGGCCTCGTGCTGGCCTCAGGGGGGGGCGGCCTCGTCATCCTGGGCCTGAAACTGCTCTTCCAGCGGGCACGGCCCGTCGAGACGGTGATCGAGGTGGGCGGCTACGCTTTTCCGAGCGGGCACGCCTTCGCCGCGATGGTCTTCTACGGCTACGTCATCTATCTCGCGTGGCGCCTGGTGAAGTCCGTCTTCCTAAGAATCGTGATCACTATCCCCGCGTTCCTGATGATCCTGTTCATCGGCACGAGCCGCGTTTACCTGAACGTGCACTGGCTGACGGATGTGCTGGGCGGCTACGTGTCAGGCTTCGTCTGGCTGACCGCCAGCATTTTCCTCATCCACATGATTGAACACAGCCGGGGACCGTGAAGAGGAATCGACGAATCGATGAGACGAGGAATCGACGAGGGCCTTCCTCACGCTCTTCGATTCCTAAACCCCTGTCGTTTCGACCTCGAAGCGGAGTTGGGGGCCTTCGATCCAGTGGGCCTGAGGGTGGGCGGCAGGGAGAGTGCAGGTGACGCGGGTGCCTGCGCCGCGTGTGCTTTCGACGTGTAGGGTGCCGCCGAGGCGGCGCAGGGTGTGGAGCGCGAGGGTCAGTTCGATGCCAGTGTTGGGCGTGTAGTAGAGCCGCTCGTTGGAGAAGCCGAAGGGGTCGTCGAGTGCCTGAATCGTTTCGGGATCGACGTAGCTGAGGGGATCGTGCAGGATGAGGGTGACGACGCCTTGTGCTTCGCGAGCGGTGAAGGAGGCGGCCTGCCCCGGCGGCGTCAGCAGGTCGGCGCGGCGCAGCAGGGCGAGCAGGGCGCCCCCCAGCAGGCGCGGGTCGGCAGCCACGACGAGGTCTTCGGGCGCGTCGAGGGTGAAGTGGGCGCGGTGGGTGTGATCTAGGAGCACCTCCAGCAAATCAGCCAGCCGCACGTTGCGCAGGGTGAGCGTTTCGGCGTCGAGCGTGAGCAGGCCGGCGAGCTGGGTGTAATCCTGCACGAGTCGTTGCAGGCGCAACGCCGAGTCGTGCGCGATGCTGACCATCTCTCCCATGATCTCGGCATCGCAGGGTTGGGTGCTGGAAGACAGCTCGGCCTCGGCGAAGTCGAGGGCGGAGAGGAGGGGGGTGATGGGGGTGCGCAGTTCGTGCGAGAGGACGGCAATGAAGTTGTGCTTGACCTCGTTCAGCT
>JAHEMB010000542.1 GCA_024643915.1 Rhodothermaceae bacterium
AGCCGGCGTACGGGTTGCGGCCATAGCGCTGCTGGTACTGCTCGGTATGCTCGTGGCGGCGCGAGAGGACTTCGCCCGCGGGGTGGGCCTCGGCAAACTGCTGGAACGAGATAAGCTGAGCAGGCAGCATCACCAGTTCGGTCCCCGTCAGGTCGCCCACGATGGCCTCGCCGGAGAGTTGCTGCCACAGGCTCTCGGTCTGCCGGTCGTACATCACCAGGTCCGAGTGCCGCAGCATCCCCGAGACGCCAAAGGCGAGCGTGCGCCCTCCGACGCGGCGGTCGAAGGCGATGGCGCTGTAACAGAGTGGGCAGAACGTGACCGTCACTGGCACCCCCGCGATCTTGTCATTGACGATCTCGTGCCACGTTAGGATCTGCAACGGATAGGCCCGCGCCACGCCCTCGACGATGAGCGAGACGACCGGCTCCTGCGGCGCTAGCCAGCCCGAAGCCTCCTCGGGGGAGATGAACTGCGGCTTGTCGATGGAGGGAATGCCATCTTTAGGCGGGCCGCCCGAAATCAACTCGTCCAATTCAATGGAACGACGCGAGACATTCGTCTTCCAGCCCGGCAGGCCGCGCTTGCCCTCCCCGTTCTGCCCGCTTGCGCAGGCGGCGAACAGGAATGGCACGATCAGAAAAGCAAGCGCGGAGACGGTGAGTGCAGACAAGTGGGCTTTCATCAGGTGCCACTACGGGTTCTTCAGAAGACGTCCAACCATTTTTAGAGGGACGGCGCGCAGCGGCGTTACAACGAGGGGACCACAGGCGCTCGTTGTAACAAACATTTCGCCGGGCCAACGAAGGCAATGAATGTCGGGTCGCCGAGCGGGCGGCCCGAACCTGCCAACGAATCAAAAGGTGTATGATGATGAAAGCGCTTGATGGCTTCGCTCCGTACGCGCACTGGCTGCTCCGCGTGCCCTTCGCCGCTACCTTTCTGTTTCACGGCCTGGGTAAATTTCCAAACCTGGCTGGCACGGCCGAGATGATGGGGATGCCCGTAGCGCTACTGGCCCTCGTCGCCCTCGTCGAGACGCTCGGCGGGCTCCTCGTGCTTCTCGGCGGCTTCGGCAAAGATATCCTGACGCGGCTGGGCGGCCTGGTCGTCGTCCCGGTGATGCTGGGCGCCATCGCCATGGTACACTGGCCCAGATGGAGCTTCACGCCGAGCGAGACGCACCCGATAGGCGGCATGGAGTTTCAGGTGCTGCTCATCGCGCTCGGCCTCTTTTTCGCCATCGTCGGCAACCGCGCCTTTGCTCCCCGCTCTTGATTGCGGAATGGGGATTGCGGAATGGGGATTGCGGATTGTGTGCCAGGAGCGACCAATCCGCAATCAGTACCGGTAGCCTTCCACCTCTTCGGGGGAGAAGTCGACGCCCAGCCCTTCGGCGATGCGGTTGGCGAAGTTGAAATAGCTGGTGATGAGGTTGATGGAGAGGATATCCTCGTCCGAGAAGCCTCTGTTGCGGAGGCGCTGCACGTCGGCCTCTTCGGCCGAAGACGGTGCCCTGGTGAGTTTTACGGCGTAGTCGAGCAGGGCGCGGGTCTTTTCGGGCAGGTCGGCGGCGCGGTAGTCGTCGATCACTTGCTGCACTTTGGCCTCGTCCTTCCAGTAGAAACGCAGCGCCTCGGCGTGGTGCTGGATGCAATAGTCGCACCCGTTCGTGGCGGAGACGACCACGGCCAGCAACTCGCGGTCGGCGCGGCGCAGCTTCGACCGGCTAAACATGATGCTGAGGTAGAGGTCGAGATGCGCCTGCATCGCCTTCGGGTGGAGGCTGTGCACGCGCAGGATGTTCGACATCTTGCCACGCGTGCTCTCGACGTGCTCGTAGAGGTCGTGCAACGCGCCCGTCGCCTCTTCCTTTTCTATGATTTTTATCCAGGACATTTGATTTCGAAGTCGACGGGAGGGAGCTTCGCCGAAGGTAAATGCGGCGTGCGGCGTGGCGCTGGGTAGAGGTGGGGCGCGGAGTGTTACGTGGCAGCGAGGGAGCGGAGGACCCGGCAGGGGTTCCCCGCCGCGAACACGTCATCGGGAAGGTCCTGCGTTACGACGCTCCCTGCCCCGATCACGGACCGGGAGCCGATGCGCACGCCCGGACAGATGATGGCGCCGCCCCCGACCCAAACGTCCGACCCGATCTCGACGGGCTTCCCAAACTCCTGCTTGCGGCGGAGCGCCGCGTCGAGCGGGTGGGTGGCCGTGTAGATCTGGACGGCCGGGCCGAAGAGTGTGTAGTCCCCGATGGTGACCCGGCAGACGTCAAGTACGACGCAGTTGAAGTTGAAGAAACACCGGGTGCCCAGCAGGATGTTGGTGCCGTAATCGCAGTAGAAAGGCGGCTGCATCCACACGTCGTCGCCCCCCGCGCCGAAGAGTTCGCGGAGGATGCGGCGGCGTTCTTCCTGTTGCCCTTCGCGGGTGGCGTTGAGGTCCTGGCACAGGTCCCGTGCCCGATCGCGCGCCTGGACGAGTTCCGGGTCGAGGGGATCGTAAAGCACCCCCCGTAACATTTTCTCGCGCTCGGACGCCATCCCGGTTCTACTCCGATTTCTGTTCCAGCAGCCAATCGACGAGGGCCTGCAACTCCTCGTCCGTGCCTTTGAACTCTTTCTTGTGGGGGACGCCCGACATGCCCTCCGCTACATCGGCGTATTTGATGAAGCGGCGGAGCGCCCTTGGATTGTATTTCTCGCCGAGCTTATCGAGCGCCGGACCGTGGTCTCCTTCTTGCTGCGGTTTGGCCAGGAGCGCGGCGGCGGGCACGGCGTGGCACCGATCGCAGCTTTGCTCCAGAAAGACGGCTTCGCCCTTCTCATCGTCGGGCAGGGGCGCCTCCGGCATGGGCGCGAGCACGAAGAAAAGGGCCAGGCACGCAAAAAGAGGCAGCAGGGCTTTCATGGCGTGGTTCCGGCTGGTAAAAGGAGCGGAGCCACAAGATACGCGCACGACAGGAAATTAGTCGAACCGCGTTGCCAGCTTTTCGGCGATGAGCTTGCCGACATTGAGCGAGGCGGTGGCGGCGGGCGAGGCGGCGTTGACGACGTTGACGACGCGCTCGGTTTCTTCGATGAGGAAGTCGTCTACCATGGCGCCCTGTGGGGTGAGGGCCTGGGCTCGGACGCCGGCCTTGGCAGGCAGGAGGTCGTCGCGCTCGACGGCGGGGATGAGACGTTGGAGCGTGCGGTGGAAGGCTTTCTTGCTGAGCGATCGCCACATCTCCATCAGGCCCGTCCGCCAGTGCTGCCGCGCCAGGCGCCGGAAGCCGGGAAAGGCGACAGCTGCGGCCAGCTCGCGTATGTTGAGGGTACCGAAGGTGTAGCCTTCCCGCGCGAAGGCCAGGACGGCGTTCGGCCCGCACTCCACCCGCCCGTCGATCATCTTGGTGAAGTGGACGCCGAGGAACGGGAAGGACGGATCGGGAACGGGATAGATTAGATTTCGGCAGAGGGATCGTGCCGCCGGCCGCAGTTCGTAATACTCGCCCCGGAAAGGGACTATCTGCGCCTCTGGGGGCTGCCCGGCGAGGGCCGCCAGACGGTCGGCGTAGAGGCCGGCACAGGTGACGGCGTAGCGGGCCTCGAAAGCGCC
>JAHEMB010000543.1 GCA_024643915.1 Rhodothermaceae bacterium
GAGGAAGGCGAACAGCACCTGAACCCCCGGCAGGGTCGTTCGCAGACCCTCCAGGAGCGCACGGAACGCATCGTCCACATCCAATCGAGGCGACTGCTCACCGGTGGCGCAGGGGAAGGCAGCGTCGCAGGGCACGCGCCACGGTTTCTCGCCTTCGAAGTACGCGCAGCCGTACTCCTTGGCGTACTCCTTTATGCGCCCGCGCCGCTTCTCTTTCAGGTCAATCACGTAGGCGAGCTTTTCCTCATTCAGCCCGTCCTCGTCGTAAACGAAGCCGCTCGAATCCGATAGGGTGAGGACGGTAGCGCCGAGCTCGAGGAGCTTTTTGGCAGTGTATTGGGCTACGTTGCCCGACCCGGAAACGATACACCGCTTGCCTTCCAGCGCCCCCCCATGCTGGGCCAGCATCTCCCGCGCGAAATAAACGCAGCCGTAGCCGGTGGCCTCGGTTCGCGCGGCGCTGCCGCCGAAGGCCATCCCCTTGCCGGTCATCGTCCCGGTGAACTCGTTCTGCAGGCGCTTGTATTGGCCGAAGAGGTAGCCGATCTCACGCGGCCCTACACCGATGTCGCCCGCCGGCACGTCCACGTCTTTGCCGATGTGCCGGAAGAGTTCGATCATGAAGCTCTGGCAGAACCGCATCACTTCGGCGTCGGAGCACCCCTTCGGGTCGAAGTCGGCGCCGCCCTTGGCGCCCCCCATCGGTAATGTCGTCAGGCAATTCTTGAAGGTCTGCTCGAAGCCAAGGAACTTGAAGATGCTGAGGTTGACCGAAGGGTGGAACCGCAGCCCGCCTTTGTACGGCCCGATGGCGTTGTTGTACTGCACCCGGTAGCCCCTATTCACCTGCACGCGCTCCTGGTCGTCCTGCCACGTCACGCGGAAGATGATGATGCGGTCCGGCTCGACCATGCGCTGCAGGATGCTGGCCTCTGCGTACCTCGGATTGCGCTCGATGAACGGCACCACCTTTTCCGCTACCTCCAGAACGGCCTGATGAAACTCCTTCTCGCCGGGATTGCGGCGGTAGACATCCTGCATGAACGCAGCCAACATGTCGGTCTTCAGCTCCATGGGGAACCCTCCTAGTATGGCTGGAAGCGCTTCCGAAAGGCTCGGGTACTTTACGTCATAGAAAATCCTAATGCAAGGCATGACGCGAAAAAAGACCCCGCTTCATCGTGTAGGGGCATTCCCGGCACCGTGGTTGATGCCTGGTAATACGCCTATCCGCGCCCCAACGCAACGCCTGTTTTCACAATGTCTTGCGCCCCTACCAACACAGCAAATAGTATGCTCGCTAAGAAGGGTCTACTCACACGAGAGGCGCCTCGGCCAACACACGCTCGGCCTCGTCAACGGCTCTACCGGCCGCTATGTCCACGCCTTCCTCTTGGAGGACGGCTTCCAGAGCTTCGATGCACTTAAGAATATTCTCGGCGCGGCTGCTGTAACCCATCAGCCCGATGCGCCAGATCTGCCCCGCGAAGTCGCCCAGGCCGCCACCGATCTCTAGGCCATGCTCGTCGAGCAGGCGGCGGCGCACTTTGGCCTCGTTCACGCCCTCGGGTACGGAAACAGCGTTGAGTTGCGGCGTCCGCTCCGCTTCCGGCACGATGAACGTCATGCCGAGGGATTCCAGACCGGCGCGCAACGCCTCGTGGTGCAGGCGGTGCCGTGCCCAGGCCGGCTCCAGCCCCTCCTTCTGCAGCATCAGCAGGGCCACGTGGAGGGCGTAGAGCGAATTGATGGGCGCCGTATGGTGATACCCCGGCTTACCCTCGCCCCAGTATTTCTCCACCTCCGTCAGGTCCATGAACCAGCTCTGCACTGGGATTTTCCGCGCCCGGACGGCCTGCACGGCGCGGTCGCTGAAGGTGAGGGGCGAGATGCCCGGGATGCACGAAAGGCATTTCTGCGAGCCCGTATAAACGGCGTCCAGCCCCCACGCATCAACGTCGAGGGGCGAGCCAGCGAAGGAAGTGACGGCATCGACGAGGGTGAGGCAATTGTGGCGACGGGCCACCTCTGCGAGCGCCTGGGCGTCGGAGAGCACGCCTGTCGAAGTTTCGGCGTGGACGAAAGCAACGAGCCGTATCGCCGGGTGTTTGGCGAGCTCATCATCTAAGTTATGCGGGTCGAGGGCGCGGCCCCAGGGGGCATCTACCGTCACCACCTCCGCGCCGCAGCGCAGGGCCATGGCCTGCATCCGATGGCCGAAGTACCCGTTGCGGCACACGATGACCGTATCGCCCGGCTCGACGAGGTTGGCGAAGCAGCTCTCCATCCCCGCCGTGCCCGGCCCTGAAACCGGAAACGTCATCGCGTTCTTCGTCTGGAACGCGTGTTGCAACAGGGTCTTGATCTCGCCCATCAGTTCCACGAAGGCAGGATCGAGGTGACCTATGGTAGGCCGCGCCAGGGCTTCCAATACACGCGGGTGCACGTCGGAGGGGCCGGGTCCCATCAAGATGCGACGGGGCGGATGGAAACTGCGGTTCATCATTGCAGGCATGATGTTGGGTGACAAAAGAGGTGGAGGACCAACCGTGAGCATACTAACACGGACTGTGCTATTAAAGATAGAGGCTTTTGACCGAAAGCAGGTTGCGCCCGAGCAGATGATTCAGGTACAGACTCATGTTGAAGGCCAACAGCTTGGCCGCTACCCGGGCCTTCAAGCCCAAGAGCGACAAGGCCCGCGTCGTCTCCATTTTGAACTGGTCTGCGAGCATCGAAAAGACCGTCTCGACCATGTCCCGCTTCGCGCGCAGCCACCTGCGCCACTGGGCCTGCTGCCTTGTCTGGGGGGCGTGGCTCTGCTTGGGCGAGACCCAGAGCGCGTAGCCATGCCGCGTCGCCGTAATCTGCATCGGCACCCCAGCGTAGCCGTTGTCGCCAAGCACGTAGCGCCCGCCATAGGGCGCCAGGAGCACCTGCGCCACCGTGCGCTCGTCGAGGTTGGCCGGGCTGAGCACGAAGTCGATCACAGCCCCCTCGTCCGAGACCAGGCTGTGCAAACGGAAGCCGAAGAAATGCCGCTTCTTCGACGGCAGGTAGCCATAGGCGGCCTCTGGCATCGAGATCGAGGCACTTTGCGAGCGCACGAAGGCCGCCGTCTCGACCGGCGCCGAATCCACGATCAGATACGCGCTTCGGCCCTTAAAGAAGGTAGCCAAGTGGCGAAAGAGCATCAGCTGGACTTCGGTGAGCGCGCTACGGCGTCGGTTGTAGCGGTCGCGGGCAAGCAACGCAGGAAACAGGTGGAGGTAGTTCTTGCGCACGAAGCGCAGGAAACTCTCCTCCGAGTCCATCGAGAGGGCCTCCTGCATGATCGAGAGCGTGATGACTTCCGCATCACTCATTTCGATGCGCTCATGTTGGCTGCGGTGTCGCACCGTGTCGGGGACGAGTTCGTGGTAGAGGTCGTCGATGAGGCAGAAGACGATCAGAAACAAGTCTTCGAGGGAGGCGGTAGCCTCGCTTGTGGCTTCGGTCATGGCAGCAGGCGCTTTCGTGTGGAGAAGGCATGTTTGGCAACACCTTCAACCCACGCCAAGGGGCCTGCTGTTTCTGTCTTAGATCAATAGCACAGTCCGT
>JAHEMB010000021.1:0-3891 GCA_024643915.1 Rhodothermaceae bacterium
CGTGACGAGGAAGTTGCCGCCGGCATCGACGAGGGTGGAGATCATGTAGAACGTGCCGTCATGATGGCGGATCGTCGGAGCGAAGACGCCGCGCGAGATGCCCAGCCCATCGAGGGGGAGCTGCGAAGGCCGGCCGAGCACGTGGCCGATCTGCGTCCAGTTCACGAGGTCCTTGCTGTGGAAAAGGGGCACGCCGGGAAAGTAGGAAAAGCTGGACGTTACCAGGTAGTAGTCGTCCTCCACCCGGACGATGCTCGGGTCCGGGTAAAAGCCGGCGAGGATCGGGTTCAGGTATTCGTCGGGGCCGGCCTCCACCTGCTCGTAAACCGGGTCGTTGCTTTCGTACACGAACCAGTCGAAGCGCGGGTCGGGGGCGTCACCGCCAAGGCGTTGCGCGCCCGTACATGCAGCGGCCAGCAGGAGGGCGACGAGCAACAGGGTCACGACTGAGAAACGAGAGAACATTATTGCGATCCCTTCAGCAGGTCGGCGGCGGCGTTGGCTACGTAGATGAAGAGCGGCGCCATCGGGATGACGTATTCGCTCTCGTACCAGAGGAAGGGCCAGTCTTCCATCAACTCCGGCAGATCCGGCTGGACGATAACGAGGCCCGGTACGATGCCGCCGGGGATAAAAGAGTAGTCCGCCCTGTTGGTGCCGTAAGCTATGGTCTTGCTGCGCGCGCCAATGCCGGAAACCATCGAGAGGCTGTTGCCGGGGTGCCTGCCCAGCACGTATTCCAGCCCGCGGAAGGTGTGCTCCGGCCCAACGATCTTGGGGAAGGCCTGGTGCAGGATGTAGTTGTCCATAGCGAAGCGCAGCACCGATCCGCTGCCGCCCCAGCCCCCTGTGGTGATGGGCACACCGAAGGGGTTTTGAAGCATCAGCGAGTCCAGCCCGGCGGCGTGGTCACGCGCGGCAGCCTCAACCTGCTGGCCGAAGGCCTCGTCCATATACGGCAGCGCGCGGACGGCGAGGGAGCCGTTAAAAGCGAACGTCCGCTCTACGTATGGCCACATCTCGCGCAGGTGCACGATGTATTGCTGTGCGCCCTCCGTGGTAATCAGCAGCTCGACGGTAGCCTCCAGCATCTCGGCTTCGAGTGGGCCGCCGGTGGTGTTGCCGTGGCGGAAGATGATGGGCTCGCGGGATTGCTCCTCATTCCACACGCGAAGGGCTGTTTGCAGCGCCTCGTCGGCCAGCGCGTCGTTATAGCCGCGCAGGACGCGGGCGGCGGCGCCGAGGGCGGCGGCGGCCCCATAGTCGAGCGCCGAGGATTTGCTCGTAAAAGCCCATCGGTCGTCGAACGTGCCGGAGCGGTTGCCCTGCACTTCCAGGCTGTCGAGCGATGGGTCGTAAATGAGGTTGTCCGTCTTGGTCAACCCGTCGCCGAGGTGGGTGTACTGGTGGATGTGCGCCTCGACGATGCCGGGGATGGCATGGCCCACGGCGCGGTACTGCGCCAGGAGCGCCAGCGTGCCGTGCTCGATCTGTTGAAGGGCGTCCGGCACCCCGTCGGGCCGGCGCAGCTCCACGTAGCGGTTCGCCTGCTCCACCATCGTCTCGTCCCAGTCCAGGCCGAACGTCTCGTAAGCGAGGACGAGGGTAGTCACCGTGCCGTACTGGCTCTGGGTGCGGATGTCGAAGTCGCCCGCGTCGTACCAGCCGCCGACGTCGAGGCCGGGGATGTGCTGGCCGGGCTGGTAGGGCGTGTCGGTCGTCGGCCCCTGCGCGTAGAGGTCGAAGTGGACGTGGTCGACGGGGGCCTGAAGCGCATCGTCGAGATGGGAGGCGCCGTGCCACACGCGGTACCGGTCGTTGACGAACATATGGTCCATCTGCACCGGCATGAACGTGTCGAGCGTAGACTGCCAGAAGCGCTCCGTGTAGACGTCCTCCGCGATGGGGAACGGCTCGGACTGTACGCCCGCGAACGCGATGTGGTAAAGCCCCGGCTCCGTCACCTCCGAAAAGTCGAAGCGGGCGTAGTCGTACCGGAGGTAGCGGCCCCACAGCTCGGCCTCGCCGCTCATGCGCGCGACCAACCGACCGTCCGGCGCGATCTGGAAGAGGGTGACTGTCGTAGGGGCATCGAAAGTCGGATCCAACTCAAGCACGGCCACCTTCGGCTGGTCGGGGTGATAGCCCGCCTGCGAGTGGGCAATCACCGGGCGGCGCGTCCAAGTGGGGATGCGGTTCGGGGTGACGAGCCACTCGACGACCTTCCCCGTCTGCCCGGCGGGTAGCAGGCTGCGCGCTACGAACCAGCCATTCTGCGCTTTGTTGCGGCCATCGTAGAGCGCTACCGTGGCGCCGCGCCCGTCGATGGTCACGCGGCGCTCAGGGTCGCCGGGCGCGAGGATCAGCACCGCACCGCTGTCGAGGGGCGCGGCCTCAAAGGCGCCGGTCGGAGCCCGAACCATCGGCCCGGTCGGATGGCGCGAAAAGAGGCCGGGGCGGCCATCCGCCAGAAACGCCTTGCCGAAATAGGCCGTGGGTAGGAACTCCAGGTTGAAGCCGGCGCGGCCCGCGAGCGCTTCCGGCACCGGCGCGTCCAGGTGCACACTGAGGAGGATGCCGTCGGCGTGCGGCTCGGCGGCGATGCGGTAGTCGAAATTGAAGTCGGGATAGCGCAACGACGCCTCCACACGACCCGTGGCCTGATCCACCTCGCGGCCCACGAACTGCGGGATCGGGTCCCACTGCTCGGGAGTGTTCGAGAGGCGCACGTCGCCGTTGGTGGCGGTGCGGTCGCCGTGATGGATGATCTCCACGCCGCTGAGCTTCGAGTCGCTGAAGAGTCCGCTGTACCAGTTGTTGAAGACCAGCACGTCGAGGCCGCGCGCCGAGAAGTATTCGCGATCGTTGAGCCTGAGTGCCGCCCCCTGCGCATGCGCCGTCTCGACGAGGCCGCAGAGGAAGAGAACGAGGAGTATCGCTTGTCTCATGTTCGTCTCGTGCTACACTTCCTGTTGTGCTTTGGCGCCGGAACCTACTCGCCGGGCCGGAAGAAGCTCTCCGGCGGGCCGAGGTAGCTCGGCTTCAGGCCACCCGTATCGACAACCAGCTTCTGCAAGACGACGCCAGGATCGACCATCCAGAACTTCAGCACATGCTCGCCGGGGGTTTCGAGGACGTGTGTTGAGGTCGAGATCTGAATGTTGTCGGCCACCATGCCCATCCATGCCGGGCGGAAGTGGTCGGGGTCGAGAGAGCCCTCGTCGTGCATGTTGACAATCTGGGGCGCCGCATCGTCAAACGAGACAGCATAGCGGAGACCGCCCGTCCCTGTGAAGTCGAATGCGGGCGACAGGTAGGCCTGCACCTCGACCTCGCCCGGCTCGTGGACGTAGAGGTGGTACGCCAGGTGGGGGCTGTCGCCGCCCGGCTCTTGTTTCTCAGCCGTCACCGGGAAGGGCGTCATCGACGAGCCGGTGCGGCCCAGGTTCAGGATGCGCTGCCATGTGATCGGCGCCTCGGCCACCGCCTCGGTGAAGTGATCCGCCTCCATCGAGACGTACCCGTTGCTCTCGACGAAGCCCGTAACCTCGTCCGGGCGGGGGGAGGCCGGGTTGAAAACCTCGGCGTGAACGACGACCTGCTGCCCTGCCGGCCCGGTGATCGTGATCGGCACGCGCTGTTCGCCAGGCGGTGCCTGATCCCAATCGACGCTCACCCAGAGGCGCTGTTGGTCCCCGACGGTGCCCCCGGCAGGTGTGAGTTCCAGCCAGGGCGCGTCCGTTTCGGCGCTGTACGCGAAAGGCGTCCGGCCCCGATTGAACACCTCGATGTAGTACGTCTGCCGGAGATACGGATCGAACGTGGGCAGCACCGCTTCGCCCGGCGCCTGCGGCCACCAGCCCTCCGTGCCTTCCACCACCACGCCCATTT
>JAHEMB010000021.1:3901-14556 GCA_024643915.1 Rhodothermaceae bacterium
CGACCACCTCGGGCATGATGTTTTCCGAGGGGTTGTCCCAGCTTGTGTAGCCGATGCGCGGCTGCGACATCATATGGTTCCACTTGCCGTCCGCCAGGTCCTCGTGGAAGCGGCGTTCCAGTTCGGCATCGTGGGCGAAGAGGGTGCGGGCCTTCTCGACGAGGTCGTTCGTGGCGGCGCGGCCCTGCGCGGCGTAGAGGCGGTTTTTGGCGACGGTGACGTACAGCTCGTTGATGTTGGCGCTGGCCTGCACCGGGAACAGCACGAGTTGGTAGTAGGCATCCCGGTACGCCTCTGGAAGCACCGCGTAGATCTTCTCCGCCTGCTCCGCCAGCGCGTTGTAGTCGGCGACGATGCGCTCGGCCTCGCGGTAGTGGGTGAGGCTGTAGGTGCCGGGCTCCAGCAATTCGGGCTTGCGGCGGCTGTTGTAGCGGGTGTAGGCGGTGAGGATCTCGGCGATCTCCTCGGCGTGCGCCGGGCCGAACTGCTGGGCGGCCCACTGCCGCGTAAAATTGGGCAGCCGCTCCGCCGGCCACCGTTCGGGGTCCCAGGCGTAGGTCAGGAAAAAGTCGGTGGGAAACTCCATCGGCTTGAGGTCCCCTACGTTGACGATCCAGAGGCGGTCGGCGCCATAGCGATGGGCCAGATGCATCTGCTCCCACACCCGCTCGATCTGGTTCGTGTTGATCCACCGGTAGCTGCGCGGCCCGCCTACGTAATCGAAGTGATAGTAGACGCCATAGCCGCCGGGCCGGTCGGCATCGAGGGCGGGCAGGCGGCGGATGTTGCCCCAGTTGTCGTCGGCGAAGAGGAGCGTCACGTCGCCGGGCACCTGCATGCCCTGGTCGTAATAGTCCTGCACCTCTTTATAGAGCGCCCAGACCTGCGGCGTCTCGGCGGCGTCCCGGCCCGTCACGTCTTCGATGATCTGCCGCTGGTCCGCCACGATCTTTTCGAGGAGGGCGATGGCGGTGCCTTCGGTCATCGGCTCGTCGCCGTCGCCGCGCATGCCCACCGTGACGAGGCTCTCGTAGTCTCCCATTCGCGCGATGCCTTCGCGCCAGAAGGCGCGCAACCGCTCGGGGTTCTTCTCATAGTTCCACGGCCCTTCGCCGTAGCGCTCCCACTCGACGTGCGCGCGCATGAGCGGTTCGTGGTGCGAGGTGCCGAGGACCACGCCCATCTCGTCTGCCAGCTCGGGGCTGCGCGGGTCGTCGTCGTAGATGGACTTGCCCCACATGGCGGGCCAGAGGTAGTTGCCCTTCAGGCGCAAAATCAGCTCGAAGACCTTCTCGTAGAACCGGTGGTTGAAGCCGCCGAAGGTCTCGTTCACCCAGCCGTAGAGCGCAGGATTCTCATCGTTGAGAAAGATGCCCCGGTACTTCACCGCCGGCGTGCCCTGCGTGTGGCGGCCCGGCAGCACGTAGAGGTCGGGATGAGGCTCCACCGGCACGTCGGCCCAGTAGTGCCAGGGCGAGACGCCGATGGCCTCGGCGAGGTCGTAGAGACCGAAGATGGTGCCGCGCCGGTCGCTGCCGGCGATGACGAGCGCCTGCGCGACGCCGGGCGCCGGATCGTCCACCACCTCGATCAGAAACGTCTCCCATCGCCCCGCCACGCCCGTTACGTCGAGCCGGCCCTCGGCCACGAGCCGGTCGATCACGGGATCATGCCCGAGTGTGCCGACGAGCACCATGTGCCGCGCCTCGGGAAGATTGCCCACCGAGAGGTCGGGCGTCGCGCCGGTTACACGCGCGAGGTCCGCCTGCAAATCTTTCGCGGCCCGGAGCACGCCCGGCAGCGCCTCGGCGGCGACGTGCAGCGGAGCGGGACGGCCCGCCACCGAGAGATCGAAGCGCCCCTCGCCGTCCTGAAAAGCAAGGTAGAAAGGACCGTCGTCCGGCGCCTCCTGCGCTTGGGCCGGTGCCCCGGCGCAGAGAAGAAGGGTAAGGATCAGCGTCGCCCCCTGCCGGAAATGACGCCTACGCAAGCTGGTGCGGCGTGCTACCATCGTCGTCATGAGACCGGGGCCTCCTGGGGATCCCATTCGAGCAGCACGGCGCGCACGCCGTTGAGGTGGGTTTCCATGTGTGCCTGGGCGAGCACGGGGTTGCGCTGGCCAAGCGCATCGAGAATGCCGAGGTGCTCCTGATGGTCCTTCTCCCGCGAGCCGTAAATGTCGAGGATCACCCGCTGCTCGCGCTGGAAGAGGTGGGTCAACACGTCCAGAATCTGGGCCAGGACCGAGTTTCCGGAGGCCACCGCGATCTCCCGATGAAAGGCCATGTTGGTCGTCGTCAGGACGGCGGCATCGTCCAGGTTGGCTTCGGCCTCGCCCAGCAATTCGGCCATCCGCTCCAAGTGTTCGGCGTCCGCTTCTGTGGCCGCCAGCCCAACCGTCGTAACCTCCACGGGCAGGCGCGCCTCGATCAGGTCCAGCAAAAGCTTCTTGGTGACGTGCCCGTAGAAAACGGGGTTGGAGAAGAGCAACAAGTCTTCTCCATTCCTCACGTAGACGCCTGAACCGTGCTTGATCTCGACGATGCCGATGACCTCCAGCTTCTTGAGGGCCTCGCGCAGGGTCGGGTGCCCCACCCCGAAGCTGCGCGCCATATCCATGATCGACGGGAGCCGGTCTCCCGGCTTATACACGCCCGAGCGTATCGTTTGTACAAGGCGTTCTACCAGGTCGTCGGATAAACTGGACTTCTCTAGAGGAGTGAATACGCCTGCCATGCGAGACCTCTACTTGACGGGTAGTTAGTAAAGTGATATTATGAGTGCCCGCACAAAGTAAATCGTGCAAGGTGCCGTGTCAAGGATGCCGGGGCCTTCGTCATAGTTCTTTAAGGGAGCACGAGGACGACGCTCCCCCTGAATCTGGAAGCTACCCATGACTAACTTCAACGAATCCTCCGCCGTCGAGGCCGACGGGCGCGAGGGAGCCGAGCAGGCCGCCTACCGCAATGAAACGCTGCCCGTCGCGGAACGGGTCCGCGATCTGCTCGCCCGGATGACGCTTGAAGAAAAGGCCGCGCAGATGGTGGGCGTCTGGCAGCAAAAGGCCGACACCCTCGTCGACGCCGACGGCAACTTCGACCTGGAGAAGGCACGGGAGGCTTTCAAAGAGGGGCACGGGCTGGGCCAGGTCGGGCGGGTCAGCGACGCCGGCAGCGACGGCCACCACCCGGAGCAAGGCCAACGGGCGCGCGGCATGGCCGAACTGACGAACGCCATCCAGCGCTTCTTCCTCGAAGAGAGCCGCCTGGGCATCCCGGTCGTTTTCCACGAGGAATGCCTGCACGGGCTGGCGGGCGTCGGCGGCACCAGCTTCCCCCAGCCTATCGCCCTCGGCGCCACCTTCGACCCGGCCCTCGTCGAGGCGCTTTACGCGATGACGGCGGAGGAGGCGCGCGTGCGGGGCGCCCATCAGGCCCTCACCCCCGTCGTAGACGTCGCGCGCGAGCCGCGCTGGGGCCGCGTGGAGGAAACCTTCGGCGAGGACCCGTACCTTGTCGCCTCGCTCGGCACCGCCGCCGTGCGCGGCTTCCAGGGCGACGGCTCGTTCCACGACCGCAAGCATCTCATGGCGACGCTCAAGCACTTCGCGGCGCACGCCCAGCCCGAGGCGGGCATGAACTGCGCGCCCGTCAACGTCTCGGAGCGGGAGCTGCGCGAGGTGTTTCTGTACCCCTTCCGCAAGGCCATTGAGGAAAGCGGTGCCGTGAGCGTGATGGCCTCCTACAATGAGATCGACGGCGTGCCCTCGCACGCCAACCGCTGGCTGCTGCACGACGTGCTGCGCGACGAGTGGGGTTTCGAGGGCTTCGTCGTTTCGGACTATTACGCCATCTGGGAGCTGCACGACCGGCCCGACACGCACGGCCACCACGTGGCGAAGGACAAGAAAGAAGCCTGCGCGCTCGCCGTCCGGGCGGGCGTCAACGTCGAGTTGCCGGAGCCGGACTGCTACCTGCACCTCGTCGAACTCGTCCGCGAGGGCGTGCTGGAAGAAGCCCAGCTCGACGCCCTCGTCGCGCCCGTTCTCGCATGGAAATTCCGGTTCGGCCTCTTTGAGGATCCCTACGTGGACCCGGACGAGGCCGAGCGTATTTCCGGCTCCGAAGAAAACCGGCAGATCGCCCTGAGGGCGGCGCAGGAAGCCGTCACGCTGCTCAAGAACGACGGCGGCGTGCTGCCCCTCGACCTCGATGAAATCCAGACCCTCGCCGTCATCGGCCCGAACGCGGACCGCAGCCTGCTCGGCGGCTACAGCGGCGTGCCCATCTACGACGTCACCGTCCTCGAAGGCATCAAAGCGAAAGTCGGCGTCCGGGCTGAGATTCTCTACAGCGAAGGCTGCAAGATCACGGTAGGAGGCACCTGGTATGAGGACCCGGTGGTGCTGCCCGATCCCGAGGAGGACCGCCGCCTGATTGCCGAGGCGGTCGAGGTGGCAGAGCGGGCCGACGTGATCGTGCTGGCCCTCGGCGGCAACGAGCAGACCTCGCGTGAGGCGTGGAGCCGCACCCACATGGGCGACCGGACGAGCTTGGAGCTTTTCGGCAGGCAGAACGAACTCGTCGAAGCGATGGTGGAGACGGGCAAGCCCATCGTCGCCTTCCTGTTCAATGGCAGGCCCCTCGCCATCAGCAAGCTCAGCGAACAGGTGCCGGCCCTCTGCGAATGCTGGTACCTGGGCCAGGAAACGGGCCGGGCCGTCGCCGACGTGCTCTTCGGCGACGTCAACCCCGGCGGCAAACTGCCGATCTCCTTCCCGCGCTCCGCCGGCCACCTGCCGATTTTCTACAACCACAAGCCGTCGGCGCGGCGGGGCTACCTCTTCGACGACGTCTCGCCGCTCTACGCCTTCGGCTACGGGCTCAGCTACACGACTTTTGCCATCGAGCACGTCCGCCTGGAAGACGAAACCATCCCCCGCGACGGCGCCACGCGGGTGCTGGCCGACGTGACGAACACGGGGGACCGGGCGGGAGAGGAGGTGGTGCAGCTCTACCTCCGCGACCTCGTCAGCTCGGTGACGCGGCCCATAAAAGAGTTGAAGGGCTTCCGGCGCATCCACCTCGCGCCGGGCGAGAGGCAGACCGTGGCTCTCGACATCACGCCGGAGTCGCTCGCCTTCTATAACATAGACAAAGAATACGTCGTCGAGCCGGGCGACTTCGAGGTCATGGTCGGCGCCTCCTCGCGCGACGAAGACCTACAGAAGGTGACGCTGCATGTTTCCTAAACTACGCCCTTCGAGCAAGCTCCACACGAGGGCATAGCCCGACTGACGCCAGTAAATCCCAAATTCCAAGTTTTCTTTCAGCACCTTTTGGAATTTGGGATTTGGAATTTGGATCTTCTTTGAACGCCTTCCCACGGCAGCTCTTGCCGGTCTAAACGAAGAGGTTCGGACGAAATTTATGGAAGCGCCCCTCGATCAGCCACTGCCGGCAGACGTGCCCCGCGAAGCCCTCGTGCGCCCGCGCCTGAGCTTCAAAGAGAAGGTCGGCTACAGCCTCGGCGACACGGCCTCGAACATCTATTTCCAGACGTTCGTCGTCTTCCTGCCCATCTTCTACACCGACGTCTTCGGCATCTCGGCGGCGGCGATGGGCACCATGCTGCTCGTCACCCGCATCTTCGACGCCGTCAACGACCCCCTCATGGGTGTCATCGCGGACCGGACGGAGACCCGCTGGGGCAAGTTCAGGCCCTACATCGCCGGCCTCGCGGTGCCCCTCGCCATCGGCGGCGTGCTGGCCTTCACCACACCCGACTTCAGCGACACCGGTCTGCTGGTGTACGCCTACCTCACGTACAGCCTGCTCGTGGTGCTCTACACGGCGGTCAACGTGCCCTACTCGGCGCTCATGGCCGTCATCACGCCCAACTCGATGGAGCGCACGGAGGTCTCGACCTACCGCTTCGTGGCGGCTTTCGTGGGGCAGTTCATCATCGGCGCGACGGCGCTGGTCCTGGTGGAGCGGCTCGGCGGCGGCAGCGAGCAGCAGGGCTGGCAGTACGCGATGGCGCTCTACGGCGTCCTCGTCGTCGCCCTCCTCTTCGCCACGTTCTTCCTGACGAAGGAGCGCGTCCAGACGACGAAGGCCCAGCAAGGCAAGATCAAGGAGGATCTCAAGGACCTCTTGAAGAACAAGCCGTGGGTGCTCATCGCCATCGCCACCGTCTTTCAGCTCACCTTCATCGTCATGCGCGGCTCGGCAACACCGTACTACTTCCGGTACTTCGTCCAAGACCAG
This sequence comes from Rhodothermaceae bacterium, assembly GCA_024643915.1. Lineage (GTDB taxonomy): Bacteria > Bacteroidota > Rhodothermia > Rhodothermales > JAHEMB01 > JAHEMB01. Next base: position 10,171 of record JAHEMB010000021.1, read on the forward strand.
CAGCTCGCCCTCTTCGGCTCCACGATTGATCTAACCTACGCCGTCTTCACCTCGTCCTTCATCACCCTCGGCACGGTCGCCACGCTCATCGGGGCCGTCGCGACCGGGCTTTTCACGAAGAAGCTGAGCAAGAAAAACATCTATGCCGGCTTCCTCACGATCAGCGCCGTCCTGTCGCTGCTATTCTACATGCTGGTGCCGGAAAACGTGCTTCTGATTTACGCCGTCAACATCCTCGTCTCGTTCTTCTTCGGCTCGGTTGCGGTGGTGCAATGGGCCATCTATACCGACACGGCGGACTACGGCGAGTGGAAGTTCGGGCGGCGGGCCACGGGGCTCATCATGGCGGCCTCGCTTTTCGCCCTCAAGCTGGGCCTTACGCTTGGCGGCGCCCTCGTCGGGTGGTTGCTGGGCGCACACGGCTTCGAAGCGCAGGCCGCGCAGACCGAAGAGGCGCTATTCGGCATCCGCTTGCTGATGAGCTTCTATCCGGCCCTCTTCGGCATCGTCGGCGGCGCGATCATCTTTTTCTATCCCCTCACGGACAAGATGATGGTGACAATTGAGGAGGACCTGACGAGCCGGCGCGGCGAGGCAGTGTGAGGAAGCGAAAGGAGGAATGGACGATTCTTGCGTCTTCCTGATCATTTTCCACTCTTCCATGCTTCGACTCCTCCACTCCTCCCCCGCTCCCCGAATGACAAACGACTTCTATACCAGAGAGCACCATGCATAAGAGCTACTTTCTACCTGTACCCCTCCTCCTCGCCCTCAGCCTCCTCCTGGGTGCCTGCGAGGCCCCGGCCCCTGAGGAAACAGCCGAGGCCGAGACCGGGCCGGCGCTCAAGGACGTCTACAACGGGGCGTTCCTTGTCGGGGCGGCGCTCAACCCCGAGCAGTTCTTCGAGCGCGATGCAAGCGGCGCGGCGCTCATCAAGCAGCACTTTAACACCATCACGCCGGAGAACGTGATGAAGTGGGAGGTCATCCACCCCGAGCCGGGCCGGTACGACTTCGAGGCGGCGGACCGGTACGTTGAATTCGGGGAGGCGAACGACATGTTCATCGTGGGCCACACGCTCGTCTGGCACAGCCAGGCACCCGACTGGGTCTTCGAGGACGGCGCGGGCAACCCCGCCAGCCGCGACACGCTCCTGGCCCGCATGCGCGACCACATCTTCACCGTCGTGGGGCGCTACAAAGGCCGCGTCGATGGCTGGGACGTCGTTAACGAAGCCCTCAACGAGGACGGCACCCTGCGCGAATCGCCCTGGTTGCAGATCATCGGCGAGGAGTACCTGGCGAAGGCCTTCGAGTACGCGCACGAGGCCGACCCCGAGGCCGAGCTGTATTACAACGATTACTCCCTGGAGAACCCGGCCAAGCGCGACGGCGCCGTGCGCCTGGTGCAGCACCTGCTCGATCAGGGCCTTCGGGTGACCGGTATCGGGACGCAGGCACACCACGGGCTAGCCTCCGACGCGCCCACGGTGGAGGCACAGGCCGCGACCATCGAAGCCTTCGCCGCGCTCGGTGTGGACGTGATGATCACCGAACTCGACATCGCGGTGCTGCCGCGCCCGCGCGAGCACTGGGGCGCCGACATCTCGCAACGCGCCGAGTTACGCGATGAGTTGAACCCCTATACGGAGGCCCTGCCCGACTCGGTGCAGCAGGCCCTCGCCCAACGCTACGCCGACCTCTTCGGGGTTTTCCTCGCCCACCAGGAGGCCATCAGCCGGGTGACGTTCTGGGGCGTGACCGACGGGGATTCGTGGCTCAACGGCTGGCCCATCGCGGGCCGTACGAGCTACCCCCTGCTCTTCGACCGGGAGTATCAGCCCAAGCCCGCCTTCGACGCGGTCGTCGCCGCCGCACGGGGCGCTGACGGCTCCTAAGACGACGCGCCGACTTCGCTACGTTGCGCTTCCTCATACCTGCGACGAACCTGTGTAGTGGCTTGACAGCGCTCCCTAGCGTCTATATTATCTGTCAGGTGATCTTATGACATGGCCTATTGTTTGTCATGAGGTCGGAGTGAGGGTGCAAGGAGGAAGGAGGCGCCTCCCCGCTCGATCAGCATCCGAAACCCAAAGCCGGTTCCAGACGATGGAGACAAGAGTTACCAGCGGCGCCGTCGCGTCCATTCTGTTCATCCTGATCTGCGGCGTGCTGCTAGTGGCAGGCCCGGTGCAGGCGCAGACCGTCCTCAATACCAATGGCGGATTCGAAAGCGCTCCCGTCGGGGTCGTCGCCGATCTTGCCACCGGCGTCGACGGGTGGATCTTCGAGGTGGGTGCCAGCGTCGGCGCCGCTCCTTCGTTCGAGATTGTCGATGATGTCGTCCACGAAGGCGATCGCGCCCTCAAGATCACCATCGATCAGATCGGCGACAATTCGTGGGACATCCAGGCCATCGCCGACGCCATCCCGGTCACGCCCGGCGGCACCTACGAGCTTTCGGTGTGGGCGCGCACTGAGAGTGGGTCGGCGGCGGCGCATTTCACGGTGGGCAACTACGACTTCGCCGAGTACGGGCGCGTGCACAACGCTGCGCTGACGGCCGAGTGGCAGCAGTACACGATGGCGTTCACAGTGACGGATCAGGAGACCGTCATCCGCGCACCGCTGCACGCCAGCGTAGGAGGCAACGAGGGGCAGGTGATCTACGTCGACGAATTACAGATCCTCGCGCCCGGCCTCAGTGGGCTGCCTATCATCGTCGAGGCCGAATCGGGCAACCTCGGCAACGACTACCAGACGGTCACCGAGGACGGCACTACCTACATCGAAATCCAGACGAACCTCGTCGATGGAGGCTTCCCGGGCGCCAACCGCACCGCCACCTACGAAGTCACATTCCCGGCGGAGGGCGCCTACGACCTCTACGCCCGCGTGCGCGTCGGCCCGGGCCAGTTCGACGACGACAGCTTCTTCTACGGCAGCGGCTTCGGTGCCAAGGACGAGACGGCGCCGGACGAATGGATCACGATCAACGGGCTCGCCAGCGCCGGCTTCGCCGCGCCGGAGGAGTTCGTCGACGGCCCCGGCGGCGCCCAATCCGAGGTGTGGAAATGGGTGAACATTACCGAGAATGGCTATCAGGGCGAGGACCCCGACACGTTCTTCGTCGCGGCTGGCGAACTCACCCAGACCTTTCAGATCGGCGCGCGGGAGGACGGCCTGGCCCTCGACAAGTTCGCCTTCGCCCCGGCGGAGCTGTTTTACACGGTCGCCAACCTCGACAACGGCGAGCCGGGTGTGGAGGACTTGCCGGGCGAGGAGCCGACCGGTCCGCCGCTCGCACAGGGGCTCGACAAGTTCCTCGGCAACATTTACAGCACCTCGCAGGTGGAGCACTTCGAGCACTACTGGAACCAGGTAACGCCGGAGAATGCAGGCAAGTGGGGCAGCGTGGAAAGCACACGCGACCAGATGAACTGGGGCCCCCTCGATGCTGCCTACGCCCTCGCCCAGGACAACGGTTTCCTCTTCCGCTTTCACGTCCTCGTGTGGGGTAACCAGCAGCCGGGCTGGATCTCGGCGCTGCCGCCCGCCGAGCAGCGCGAAGAGATCGAGGAGTGGTTCCGCGCCGTCGCCGAGCGATATCCAGACCTTGACTATCTTGAGGTCGTCAACGAGCCGCTTCCGGGACACAACCCGCCCGACGGCGGCAACGGACGCGCGAACTACATCGAAGCGCTCGGCGGTGCGGGCGACACCGGGTGGGACTGGGTCATCACGGCCTTCGAGATGGCCCAGGAGATCTTCCCGGAGGAGACGCAGCTGATGATCAACGACTTCGGCATCCTGGGCAGCACGAACGCCGCCAACCAGTACGCCGAAATCATCGAGCTGCTCCAGGAACGCAACCTCGTCGACGCCATCGGGGTGCAGGGGCACGCCTTCTCGACACGACCCGGGACCCCACTCGAAGCCGTCCTCGACATCCTGGCCGAGACGGGCCTCCCCATCATCGTGACGGAGATGGATGTGGACGGCAACCCGAACGTGAGTCCCAATGTGACGGAGGCACAGTCCGACCAGAACCAGCTGGAGGCGATGCAGCGAATCTTCCCCGCGCTCTGGGAGCACCCGGCCGTCGTCGGCGTCACGATGTGGGGCTGGAAGCCGGGGCTGTGGCGGACGGCTCAGGAGGCCTACCTCGTGCGGGCCAGCGGCGCCGAGCGCCCGGGGCTGGAATGGCTGCGGACCTACCTCGAAGCCTTCGCCTCGCCCGTTGAGCGCATAGGCGAGACGCCCGGCGTGTTCCGCCTGGTGGGCAACTATCCCAACCCGTTCAACCCAGCAACGACCATCCGCTACGACGTGGCCGCGCCCGCCGAGGTGACTCTCAAGGTGTTCGACGTGCTGGGCCGGGAGGTG